>JAICZB010000024.1 GCA_025933895.1 Thermoleophilia bacterium | reverse complement strand
TCCAGGGCTACTCCGACATCACGGTCCTGCACTGGGCGCTCGCCAAGCACGCCGGGCTGGCGACGTTCTACGGCCCGGCGCTCGTTCCCGAGCTGGGCGAGTTCCCGCAGGTGCTCGAGCACACCGATCGCTATCTGCGGGCGGCGTGGTTCGGGGAGGAGCCGACCGTCTACGAGCCGTCTCCGGTCTGGACGGACGAGACGCTCGACTGGGACACGAAGCTCGACCTGACCAGGCCGCGCGAGCAGCGCGCGAGCGAGGGCTGGGTCACGATTCGGGGAGGGGCGGCGAGCGGGCCGCTGCTCGGGGGCTGCCTGGAGACGATGTGCTGGCACGTCAAGGGGTCGAACGCGTGGCTGCCACCCGACGGCGCGATCCTTCTCCTCGAGACATCGGAGGAAGCGCCGTCGCCGGCCGATGTCGACGCCTACCTGACCGATCTCGAGCAGCTCGGCGTGTTCGACGCCGCCGCCGGCCTCCTCCTCGCCCGGCCGATGAACTACAGCGACGACGACCGGCAACAGCTCTGGGAGGTCGTCGAGAGCCGGACTGCCACCGCCGGGATCCCGGTGCTCGGCAACGTCGAGGCCGGACACGCGGATCCGATGGTGACGCTGCCGTTCGGCACGACGGCGGAGGTCGACGCCGGGCGCAAGACCTTCCGCCTCCTGGAGACGGCGACCCGTGCCTGAACGGAACTTCGCGGTCCGGCCCGCGACCGACGCGGACCGGCTGCCGCTGAGCCGCATGTTCGCGGCGGTCGCCGAGGAGAGAGACGGGATCGCGACCGAGCCGCCGGTGGACGTCGAGGCGAGGGCGCAGAGCTTCGATCTCGCCGGCACGTTCGTGGCCGAGGTGGAGGGAGAGATCGTCGGCACGCTTCACGTCGAGGCGAGCCGCTTCGGCTTCGGCGAGCTCGGCATGGCGGTCGCCCGCCCGTGGCGCGGCCGCGGCGTCGGCACCGCGCTGATGGGGGCCGCGCTCGCGTGGGCGCGCGAACAGGGCCTGCACAAGCTCAGCCTCAGCGTGTTCCCGCACAACGTGGCGGCGATCGCGCTCTATCGCCGGTTCGGCTTCGTCGAGGAGGGGCGGCGGATCAAGCAGTTCCGGCGGGCGAGCGGCGAGTTGTGGGACTCGATCGAGATGGGGCTCCTCCTCTAGCGGCCCAACGTGGAGGTCGGGTGGGATCAGGTGCGCGCCCGCCGTCTGGCGCGCTCGTCGCTGAGCGAACGCGCGACAGGCGAGCGGCTCGTCGAGGTCGTCGGCGCCGTGTGCGGCGTGCACGCGCAGGTGCAGGCATCGGCAGAGCTGCAGCTTGCCGCCCGGCTCGAGGGAATCGGGCAGGCCGACGTCCGAGCCGCGTTGTGGGAGCGGCGATTGCTGGTCAAAGCCTGGACGGTGCGCGGCACCCTGCACCTTCATCCGGCGGAGGAGTTGGCGCTCTGGCACGCGGCTCGCCGTGCGATCCGCGGGCCGACCCCGGCGGAGCTGCCCGAGTGGCGCGACCCTGCGGGTGACGTCCACCCGGCGCTCGGCGCAGGCGAGGTCGAGGCGGTCCGGGCAGCCGTCTGGGAAGTCCTGGACGGCCGCTGCCTTCTGCGCGATGAGCTCGCGGAGGAAGTCGTGCAGCGGGTCGGCGCCGCGCCACGGGAGCGGCTGCGCTCAGGCTTCGCGTTCTTCCTCGGCGAGCTGTGCCAGGGCCCGCCACAGGGGTCGCGGATCACGCTCGCCAGGCCCGACCAGTGGATCGACGGATGGCGCGAGGTCACCGACGATCGCGAAGCGCTGCGGGAGGTCTGCCGGCGCTTCCTGCGGACGTACGGCCCCGCGCGTCCCGCCGACTTCACCGAGTGGTTCGGCACGGCCGCGTTCAGGGTCGCGGAGGCGCGCGCGCTGTTCGACGAGCTCGGCGCCGACCTGGAGGAGGTCGACATCGACGGTCGCTCCTGTTTCGTCCTGGCCGGCGACCGGTCGTTTCCTCCGCCGAGCCGCGAGGTGCGGCTGCTGCCGGAATACGACGTCTACGTCATGGGGTTCCGGGAGCGCGACCAGCTCGTGCCAGAGTCGGTCCGGGAGCTGATCGCGAGCCACGGCCGCGGCCGGTACGAGGGGCCGGCCGGCGTGCGTCTCCTGCTCGTCGACGGAGTCGCCGCCGGGCTCTGGGAGCGCCGGAAACGCGGCAAGCGGATCGAGCTACAGGTCCGGCCGGCCAAACGCCTCGGGAAAGCCCGTCGCTGCGAGCTCGAGCACGAAGCGGAGAGAATCGGGGCCTTCCTCGGGCTCGAGCCCGTGCTCAGCGTCGAATAGAGCTGAGCTCCGTCGTCGCAGCGCGGGCCGCTACTTGTTGCCGAGCCGACCGCGGACGCTGAACTTCGTCGGGCGGCTGGCGGCGGCGAGATCCTCGAGCGAGCTCGGCGGGGGCGTGAAGCCTCCGTCGGGCGCCGGCGCCGCGGCTTTGGGGTCGGGCTCCGCTTCGGCGGCGGGCTCGGGCGGCTCCGGCTCGGGCTCCGCGACCTCCGGTTCGGGCTCTGCGGCCTCCGGCTGGGGCTGGGCCGCGACCGCGCCGGCGTTCGCCTCTGCGAGCAGCTGCTCTGCCTCGCGGCGCGCGGTCTCGGAGAGGTCACGCGCCTCGATGCCCGCCTTGGCCAGTAGCTCGTCGGCGGCGGCGCGCGCGCCTTCGGCCGTCTGCGCAGCCTCTGCGCTCGCCCGCGAGAGCAGATCCTCGGCCTCGGCGCGTGCGCTGCCGAGAGCCGCCTCGGCTTCGGCGCGCACGCTCTCCGTAGCCGCTTCGGCTTCGGCCCGGGCCGTGGAGACGATGCCTTCGGACTCGGCCCGAGCGCCGGCGAGGATGCCTTCGGCCTCCGCGCGCGCCTCGGCCTGGAGGGACTCGGCGCGCTCGTTCGCGGCCGCAATCGTCGCGGCGGCTTCCTCTTCGACGGCTGTCAGACGCTCCTGAGCCACGCGCGTCGCCTCGGCCGCCTGCTGCCGTTCGGCCTCCAGCTCCTGCTCGACAGCCGTGATCTTCTCTCGCGCGGCCTCGAGGTCCCGCTTGAAATGGTCGAGCTCCTTCTCGCGCTCGTCGAGAGCGAGGCGGCGCAGCCGGACCTCCTCCTCCGTGCGCGTCAGCCTGTCCCTCGCCGTCTCCTGTGCGTCGCGCTCGATGCGGTCCGCGAGCTCTACGGCCGCCCGGACGAGCTCGAGCGCTTCGAGCCGCGCCGAGCGATTGTCCGCGGTGAAGCTCGAGCCGGTACCGAGATCGACGCCGTCGGGGTCGGGAGGAAGCCGCTCGAGCTGAGGGAGCGCGATGATGTCCGCACCAGGCTCCGCCTCGTGCCCCAGGAACTCCTCCTCCCTCTGCGCCGGGTCCACCTCGCCCTCGCTCTCGCCTCTCAGGCGTGAATCTCGCAGCCGAGGTAGACCAGGGCCTCGACGGCCTCGGTCACGAAGGTGCTGGCCTGCTGGGCATCGGCGAAGTTGTAGGAACGCGGCTCGGCGCCGTCCTCGCGGCCGTCGACCTCGACGTCGACGACGCACGCATCGCCGAGGTCGCGCGCCCTCATCGTCACGACGGGGCGCCCGTAGCGGCTCGCGCTGCGCACGAAGAGCTCACGCGGCTCGGCCTCCTCGGGGTTTGACCGCCCCGGCCTTCTCATCAGCGTGCGTCGGTGACGGCCTGTGCGACCACGTTGCGGTCGACGAAACCCTTGAGCTCCGAGGTGATCGCGCGCCGCCGCGTCACGACGAGGACTGCGGGCGTGTCGACGATGCCGAGCTTGTGCAGAAGCGGGATGCCGGCCTGCTGGTGGAAGACATTGACGGCGACGAACCCTGCGCCGACTGCAGCTGCCCCCGCCTTCGCCTCGCGGGTCGCCATCTTGTCGAGGTCGGCGCGCGGGGAGAAGAGCGAGACGACGACCACGGAGTGCTTCTGCAGCGCCCGGGCGACCGCGACCGGCAACCCGTGCGTGGCGAGGTTCTTTGCCGGCGGGGTGGCCGTGTGCGTGTGCGTCTTGCTCGGTGTCGAGGTCGTCGGCGTCGTCGAGACCGGCGTGGAGCTGGCCGTGCTCGGCGACGAAGACTTGTGCTTCGCGACGACGAGCCAGTAACCACCGGCGAGGACGACGACACCCAGGAGGAGCGCGACAAGCCGAAGCTGGCTCGTGGTCAGCGACTGGTTCATGTCCCTCCTATCGGCAGTCCCGCCATGGCGGGCCTCCCTGAAACGGGGGATACGCGCGAGGCCCCGGTCACGGGCGAGCCTGCACCTAGCCGGTGGAGGAGGTGCAAGCCCCTGCCGCGCTCTGATCGATCGTCCCGCCGGGCCCGACGACCTTCGCGGTGTGAGGGCCCTGCGTGTCCGAGAGGCAGTAGTGGTCCGCATCGGACACGACGGTGAGGTTCGCGTCGACGTGGTCGATCGCCTCGAGTGCCGTGCTGTCCATACCCGCGTACGAGTTGTTGTTGACGGAGTAATAGGCCTCCGCGGCGGGGACGGCCGACCGGACGTTGGCGGCGGCGGTGCGCTGCTGCGCGCGGTCCTTGAAGCCAAGAAACGACGGGAATGCGATCGCGAGCAAGACGGCGATGATGATCATCACCAGGAGGAGCTCGATCAGGGTGAAGCCGCGCTCGCTCCGCGGAGCGATCCGGTCTCTAGAGAGAAAGGCCATACGTTCCCGATCGGCATTCGTGGTCCCGCCGACCCCCCCATAGCGAGGGATTCGCCATCCCTCGTTCCAAGGGACAGGACCAAAAGAGAGGGCGCGGTCTCCCGCGCCCTCCGGTGTTGCTAGTCGAACGGTGGCGTTAGCCGGTGGCCGAGGTGCAAGGAGCGCTGCCCGCGGTCACTGTCACATCGCCGCCAGGCCCGACGACCTTGCCGGTCCAGCTGTTGCCCTTGTCGGTGAAGGACATGCAGTAGCCGGAGGCCGCACCCTTCACGACGAGGGTCGAGGGGAGGCCCTTGTCGATGCCCTGGAGGCCGCCAGCGTCGGGAGCGTCGCCGCTCGTCAGCTGCATGTTGGTGTAGTTCCCGACGTCCGAGTAGTACGCCTCGGCATCCGGAATCGCTTCCCGGACGTTCGCCTGGACCTGCGTCTTCACGGCGCGATCCTTGAACCCGAGGTACGACGGAACGGCGATCGCGAGCAAGACGCCGATGATGATCAGCACGACCAGGAGCTCGATGAGCGTGAAACCGCTCTCATCCCTGGCATTGATGCGCTGTCTGAGGGAATGCATTCAGTTCTCCTTTGATGGACGGGTACCCAGACCCGGCCTCTATCGGCAACCGGCGCGGCGGCTCTATCCCCCCGAGTGAGTGATTCGCGTCGCCGACGCTCACCCACACCGGGGGATGCCCCTCTCGCGTCGGCGCCGTTCCCCCTCGAACGAGTGATTCCCGGCGGCTCCTCTAAAGGGGCCGACACCACCCGCCGATAGCTCGGTTCGCATGACGCCGCAGCCTTTCTCCATCGACACGCTCCTCGAGCGCGCCGCCACCGCAGACGCGTCCGATCTCCACGTCACGTCGGGGTCGGCGCCGCTGCTGCGCATCCGCGGCAAGCTGGCGCCGCTCGACGATTTCGAGGCGTTCACCCCCGAGCAGACGCGCGACCTTCTCTATCGCATCCTCTCCACGGAACAGCAGAAGCGGCTCGAGATCGACCGTCAGATCGACTTCTCCTACTCGGTCCCCGGCGTCGCCCGCTTCCGCGTCAACGTCTTCTTCCAGCGCGACAGCCTCGCCGCAGCCTTTCGCCTGGTGCCGCAGCTGATCAAGTCGGCCGGCGAGCTCGGACTGCCGGAGGTGCTCCTCCAGCTCGCACGCGAGCCACGCGGCCTCGTCCTCGTGACGGGCCCGACGGGCTCCGGTAAGTCGACGACGCTCGCGACGATGATCGACTCGATCAACGAGAGCCGGCCGATGCACATCGTCACGATCGAGGACCCGATCGAGTTCCTCCACCAGCACAAGACCTCGGTCGTGAACCAGCGCGAGGTCGGCGCCGACGCGAAGGGATTCGCCGAGGCGCTGCGCGGCGCTCTCCGCCAGGACCCCGACGTGATCCTCGTCGGCGAGATGCGCGACCTCGAGACGATCTCGACCGCGCTCACCGCGGCCGAGACCGGCCACCTCGTGCTCGCGACGCTGCACACGCAGAGCGCACCCAGCACGATCGACCGCGTCATCGACGTCTTCCCGGCCGCCCAGCAGGGACAGGTCCGGATGCAGCTCGCCGCGTCTCTCCAGGGGGTCGTGACGCAGACGCTGCTTCCCTCAGCCGACGGCCGCCGACGCGTGCCCGCGCTCGAGGTGCTCCTGCCCGACGACGCCGTCCGGAACCTGATCCGTCAGGGCAAGACCGAGCAGATCTACTCCGTCATGCAGACGAATACGACGCGCGGGATGCAGACGATGGAGCAGTGCCTCGCCGATCTCGTGGTGCGCCGTGTGATCAGCCAGGAGACCGCCTTCCACGTCACGAGCCGGCGCGAGGAGTTCGACGCCCTGCTCGCACGCAGCGGCATCGCACGCCAGACCGATGAACACCTCCCCGAGGCCCTCCGCGGCCTCCGAGTCGCAGGAGCCGCACAGTGAGCCTCACCGACTTTCTGAAGAAGGACATGTCCTTCGGGCGCAAGCCGTCGACGAATGCCGATGCGACGCCAACCGCTGAGGCCACCGCGCCGGCGCAGAAGAAAGAGGCGAAGAAGGAATCGCCGAAGCGCAGCGTCTCGCTGCCGAAGCGCGCGCCGAAGCAACGGAAGACCAAGACCGCCACACCGCTCTCCGGCGGCAAGCACAAGCAGGTCGTCGGTCTCAGCATCGGTGCCTCCGAGCTCGCGGCGGCCGTCGTCGTCAACAACGGCCGGCCGAAGCTCGTCAAGGCCGCGCGCCACACGCTTCCCCCCGACGTCGTGGCAGCAGGCGAGGTGCGGGATCCCGACGCGCTCGCCAACGAGATCGCCGCCTTTTTCTCGGCCGCGGACCTCCCCCGCAAGAACATCCGCCTCGGGATCGGCAGCAGCCGGACCGGTGTCCGCGTGTTCGAGCGGCCCTCGGTCGACGACCCGAATCAGCTCGCGAACGCGATCCGCTTCCGCGCCTACGAGACCCTCCCGATCCCGATCGAAGAGGCGATGCTCGACTACCACGTCATCGAGGACACGACCGCTCCTGACCGCGTCCTCCTCGCCGTCGCGTACCGCGATCTCGTCGACCGCTTCACGGCCACCTGCGCCGCGGCGAAGATCGAGCTCGCCGGCATCGACATCGAGGCCTTCGCATTGCTACGCGCCGTCGGCGGTGACCCGCTGCCGGCCGGCGAGCGCGCCGAGGCCGCCCGCGTCGCCGTCTCGATCGGACACGACCGCACGACTGTCGCAGTCTCGGACGGACACGTCTGCGAGTTCACCCGAGTTCTGGATTGGGGCGGCGGACGCGTCACCTCGGCGATCGAGCGCGCCCTGGAGGTCGACGCCGACGAGGCCGAGCGGATCAAGCGGTCGCTCGACATCTCCAGCCAACAGGAGGAGCCCGGCGACGATCGCACCCCCCGCGCCGCCGAAGCAGCGCGCCGCGAGGTCAACAGCCTCGCCCGCGAGCTCGCGTCCTCTCTCCACTTCTATCAGGATCAGCCGGACTCCCTGGGCTTCGCCGAGATCACCATCACCGGTGGCGGCGCTCATCTTCAGGGGCTCGCCGCGCAGCTCGAAGAGCTGATCGGCATCAGTGTCCGCGTCGCCGACCCGTTCGCTCGCGTCGGCTCGGGACACGGCATCAGCTCCGGTGGCCAGGACGGCTCCCTCGCCGTCGCAATCGGACTGGGAATCGAGGACTGATGCGCGCCGTAAACCTACTCCCGCGCCAGCAAATCGACCAGAAGCGCGAGCGGCAAAACCCCGTGGCCCTCGTCGCCAGCATCGGCGGCGCCGCCGTCTTGCTTGCGCTCGTCGGAGGGTTCCTGCTCGCAAACCGGAGCGTCGACCGGCAGCGCCAGGCTCTCTCGGATGCGAGGACGATGCTCGCCGCGACGCCGGCGCACAAGCTCTCCGCGAAGACCCAGGCGTTTCGCCAGACGGTGCTCAGCCAGCGCGAGGAGCGCAGCCTTGCGCTCGCCGCAGCGCTCGGCAAGCGCGTCGCCTGGGATCGCATCCTCGGCCACATGGCTCTCGTGATGCCCGACGACGTCTGGCTGACCAAGGTGTCCGGAACCGTGCCGCTGCAGTCGGCGCTTCCGCCCGGCACGATCGCCGCGCCGACGGCGCCTAGTGCGCTCCCGCCGACGCCGACGGCACTCGAGATCGACGGCTACACGTACTCGCAGCCCAGCGTCGCTCGGTTCCTCGAGCGCCTCCAGGTCGACCCCGACCTGAAGAACGTGCAGCTCAAGACAAGCGGAACGACCCCGTTGGGTACGACGAAGGTCGTCGGCTTCACGATCATTTCCGACATTCGGAAAGGAAGGGGTGCCTCGTGACCGCCCGCTTCGCCAGCCTGTCAGACGGCAAGAAGGTCGCGTCCATCGCAGGTGCGCTCCTCCTCGTCGGCATCATCGGCTACCTCGCTCTCATCGCGCCGAAGCGCTCGACTGCCGCCAGTCTGAAGCAGCAGACAGCTGCCGTGCAGAAGCAGATCGACGCCAACCGCTCGACCGGCTTCATGCAGGCGCTGCCGGCGGTGCGCTCGGCGGGCGTCTTCAGCCTTGCCAAGGCGATGCCGAAGCAGCTCGAGACGCCGAACGTGATCCTGCAGCTGAGCGAGCTCGCGAAGGACTCCGGGATCACCTTCGACCAGATCACGCCCAACCTCGCGGCAGCGTCGGCAGTGCCGGGTGCGGTGGTGACGCCTGACACAACCGCCCCGTTCGCGATCGAGCCGATCCAGGTCCAGTTCTCTGGGAGCTTCTACGACCTCGTCACGTTCCTGCAGCGGGTACGGAACCTAGTGCGGGTCGATCACGGTCGCCTCCAGACGTACGGGCGGCTCTTCGACGTCAGCGACATCGCGTTCTGCGAGGTCCCGGCGTCGTCGTGCACCTCCTCGTCGACGAGTTCCAGCAGTTCATCGGCCGTCTCGACCACCTTCCCGCATGTGCAGGCGTCCCTCACGATCAACGCCTTCGTCCCGCAGCAGCCGCAAGCCGCCACGGTTCCCGGAAGCACGGACACGACGGGGGCGACCGGTACGACGACCCCAACCACGACCACCACCGACACGACCACGACGCCGGCGACTTCAGCCGCACCGAGCACGAGCGGAGGGACTTCATGAGCCGCAAGAAGACAATGCAGAGCATCCGGGAGGCCAAGGACAGGCGCGCGAAGAGGCTCGCCATCGGCGGCGGCATCGTGCTCGTGCTCCTGCTCGCCTGGGAGGTCCCGCACTTCCTCAGCGGCAAGAAGTCGGCGGCGCCGGCACCCGCTACCACGAGCGCCGTCGCTCCTACCGGCTCCACGACGCCCGGAACGACGACGACTGCGACCGCTACGCCTGGCGCGACTCCGGTCGCGGCGACGCCGACGGCGTCCACGAAGCTGACCAATTCCGACCTGCCGCCTTCCCAGTCGAAGGAGCAGCTGTCCAGCTTCTCCACGTTCGCCAGCAAGGATCCCTTCGACCAGCAGGTCACGGCCGACAGCGGACTTGCCGGGTCGGGCACGGGCACTAGTTCGGCATCGCCACCGGCGTCGAGCGCGCCGCCGGCGAGCAGCGGCCCTGTGGTGACCTCCTCGCGCACGCTGGCACGCACCGGAGCCGTGACGATCGTGGTGAACGGCAAGCGCGAATCGGTCCGCGTCGGCGCCAGCTTCCCCAGCTCCAATCCGACCTTCAGGCTCGTCTCTCTGTCGGCGGCCGGAGCGAGGATCGGCATCGCCAACGGCTCGTACTCGAGCGGCGCGCAGACGGTCTTGCTGCGTCTCAACCGCACGGTCACGCTCGTCGACTCGACGAACGGCGTCCGGTACAAGCTGCAACTGGCGCTGGGGTCGTGAGCGCAGTCGCCTTCATCGAGCTTCGCGGCAACGCGTGGGGCAGGTTCGCGGCGAAGCTCCATGAGGAAACGGGCCTCGGCCTCGTCGAGCTGCTCATCTCCCTGCTCGTGCTGAACATCGGGATCTTCGCGACCATGGGCGCCTTCACCTCGGGCGCGGTCGCGATCCGCAACTCGAGCCGCATCTCGACCGCGAGCGCGCTCGCTGACAAGGAGATCGAGGGGTTCCGCGACATGTCGTATTCGAGCTCGAGCTTCGCCGTCGGGACGACGACGGCCAACCAGACGGGCGCCGACGGCCTGACCTACAGCGTCACGACGGCCATCACGGGTGGCGCCGCTCAGGCCACGAGCGGCAGCACGGCGGTCAAGGTCGTGACGATCACCATCACCGACCCCTCCTCCGGCAGAAGGGTCTACGGCCCGGCGAGCACCACGTTCTCGCAGTGCGCCCAGGACCTCACCGCGACCGCCTGCGCAACGTAATGGCCGGATTCGCTTACAGCGCAATCAGCATCGACGGTCTCGAGACCGTCGGCGAGATCCACGCCCCCGACCTCGAGTCGGCGCGCGAGCAGCTGCGCATCCGTGGCCTGCTGGCGCACTCGCTCCGCGAGCTGCCGGCGAGCGGCGAGGACAACCTGCGGACGGCGTTCAAGAAGATCAAGCCTCGCTCGATGCAGGTCTTCTCGCGCCAGTTCGCGACGATGATCGAGGCGGGCCTCAACATCGTCGCCGCACTGGTGATCCTCGAGGACCAGACCGACGACGTCTACCTGGCCGAGGTCATCTCCGAGCTCCGGGCAGACGTAGAGGGAGGGCTTCTCCTCTCGCAGGCGATGGCGCGCCACCCGAAGGTGTTCAACGATCTCTACGTCTCGATGGTGCAGGCGGGTGAGGCGTCCGGCATGCTCGACCACGTCCTCGACCGGGTCGCCGAGCAGATCGAGAAGGAGACGAAGATCAAGCGTCGGGTCAAGGGCGCGCTGGTCTACCCGACCGTGGTCTTCACTTTCGCAACGCTCGTGCTCGTCGCGATGCTGATGTTCATCGTCCCGATCTTCGCGAAGATCTTCACCGATCTCGGCGGCCAGCTGCCGATGCTGACGCGACTCGTCGTTCACGCCTCCAACCTGCTCCGCAACCAGTGGTACATCGTCTTCCCGCTGGTGATCGCCCTCGTCTGGGGCGGCCTTCGCTACAAGAAGACGGAGCCGGGCCGCCAGGCGTGGGACCGTTTTAGACTCCGTGTCCCGTTGCGCATCGGCGACACCGTGCTCAAGGTGACGATGGCGCGGCTGCTGCGCACCCTCGCAACGCTCGTCGCTGCCGGCGTCGACATCATCAAAGCGCTCGAGATCGCAGGCTCGACGGCCGGCAACTGGGTCGTCGAGGAATCTCTGGTCGAGGTTCGCACGAAGGTGCAGGAGGGAATCCCGATCGCCCAGCCACTGACCGACGATCCGATCTTCCCGCCCATGGTCAGTCAGATGGTGAGGATCGGCGAGGAGACGGGCGAGCTCGAGCAGATGTTGAGCAAGATCGCCGACTTCTACGAGGACGAGGTCGATGCCACGATCCAGTCCCTGACCTCGATCATCGAGCCCATCATGATGATCGGCGTCGGGTTCATGGTCGGCATCATCATCATCGCGATGTACCTGCCGATGTTCAGGATGATGCAGCTGATCGGGAACCAGTAGTCCCGGCGGCTGCGGCTCTCGACACGGCATAGATCGCACGGATCGCGGCGCGCTCGATCCCGTGCGCCGCGGCCGGCTCCGGCAGGTCGCCCTGGAGGAGCTTCTCCAGCGCGCGGAACGTGACCGGCAGCCGGGCGAGCGCGTACGTCGCACGCGGGAACCGCTCGAAGGCGCTCTTCGCCCCCCAGCCCGCACGCGTGAGCGGCGCGATCCGCCGCTCGACGCCGGCCTGGTACGCGTCGAGGTTGTCGGCCCGGCCGGCGAGGACGTCCAGCGCCGCGTCCACAACGAGCTGGGCGGATAGGAAGGCCTCGTACATCCCGTCGCCCGAAAACGGATCGACGAGTCCTGCGGCGTCGCCGATGACCGCAGTCCGCCCGCGTGCGAGCAGCGTCCGGGCACGGCGCATGGGCAAGCGGTAGCCGCGGGTATCGCGCGCCGCGTCCGGGTCGACCCCGTACGCCTCGCACATCCGCCGGAGCTCCGCGCGCAGCCGCGGGCCCTCCTCCGCGTTCCCGCCGACGCCGACGTTGACGTGGTCGCCTTTCGGGAAGATCCAGCCGTAGCCGCCGCGGATGACCGCGATCTCGAGCACCATCGCGCCCGCGAAGCGCGCCTCGTACGGATAGTTCGCCTCGAGCGCGACGCCGTGCACGACCTCCTCGGCGAGACCGAGCTGCTTCGCCGAAGAGCCGTTGCAACCGTCGGCGCCGATCACGATCCGCGCGTCTAGCTCTCGCGCGTCGGCCGTCTCCCCCTCCCGCACCTCGGCGCCTGCCTCGGCGGCCTTCTGCAGGAGGAAGTGGTCGAGCCGCCGGCGCTGGGTCATGTACGCGAGAGGCGCGCGGGAGCGACGAGTGACGTGGCGTCCGTAACGGAGGCCGCACGCCAGCCGGTCGGCAACGTCCTCCACGACCGGCTCGATCGAGAACGGCAGCATGCGAGCGGCGCGCCCGGTGACGCCGCCGCCGCACGGCTTGTCGCGTGGGAAGCTGGCCTTGTCGAGGAGGAGGACACTTGCGCCCCCCTTTGCGAGGCGGTAAGCGGCGGTCGAACCCGCCGGTCCTGCACCCACGATTGCGACGTCATAGCCGGCCACGCCCCAAAGCTACAATGGCGCTCCCTCAGGGGGTGTGCCCGAGCGGCCAAAGGGAACGGGCTGTAAACCCGTCGGCTCAGCCTACGGAGGTTCGAATCCTCCCGCCCCCATCACTCATCGTCAGCCTTTCTGGCCGCGGCTGACGACGAGTTTGACCTTGGCGCCGTGCTTCAGCCGCTGCTGCGGCTTCGGCTTCCGGCGCGGTACCGGTGCAGCGGCCGCCCGACCAGCCGACGAGAGCGGAGCCCGCGGGCGGAGCTGCTGTCAAGGTGACGATCGTCCCGTTCGGATAGGCGTGCGAAGAGGTCGCGCCGCACGTGATGCCGGCCGCGGAACTTCTCACCCTCCCCGAACCACTCCCTGTCCGGCCGACCGCGCGACCCTACGCCATCGTGATCCTCAGCACGAGGCGTTCAGCTCAGGATGTTCACCGCCCGCGCCACGACCATCACCGCGAGGGCGAGGCTGATCGCCGACTGGACGAGCATCAGCATCTTCGCCCAGCGGCTCAGCGGCATCGCGTCGGTCGGGCTGAACGCGGTCGCATTGGTGAAGGAGACGTAGAGGTAGTCGAGGAAGAGGGGCCGCCAGCCCGACTCCGCGAGGGCCGCCTCGGTTTGCTGCGGGAAGAGGAAGTCGCGCTGGGCCGGGCTGCAGCTGGGCCGCGATAGCGGGCCGCCGCCGTCGAGCTGCCAGAACCACAGCGCGAAGAGGAGCACGTTCACGACCCACATGTGGACGGCCGCGCGCAGCAGCGGCGAGGCATGCGCGTGCGCGCCGTTGATCAGAAGGTGAATGAGCAGCCCGATCGAGACGGAGTTGGCGAGGCTGACGATCCCGATCGTCCCGATGGCGAGGTGGCGCCGCGTGATCCTGCCACGCGGTCGGATCGCAGCGAGGGACGCGAGCACGAGGAGCGTCAGCGCCGGGACGACCCAGCGGACGACGCCGAAGGCGCCGGCGTGAGCGCCGGCGATGAAGCGGGACGGGAGGTCGGCGTACAGGACGGCAGCGGCGACGATGGCGGCGGCCGGCCAGAGCGGGGACTCGCCGAGCTCCTCGGCAGGCGGAATCGCGCGGCGCACGTCCACGCCGTGAGGCTACGGGGAGCGTCGGCGGGCGGCCGCGCGGGACGGGGCTACAATCCGTCGTCCCAGCCCTCTTAGCTCAGCTGGTAGAGCACCTCCATGGTAAGGAGGGGGTCGACGGTTCGAGTCCGTCAGAGGGCTCTGCAAAGACGCCGGAAATCGGCGCTTTGTCGTTCGGATCGACTTGCGCCAAGTTGAACGTGCGGTGGGTATGGAGCCGTTTATGGAGCTTTCGCGCACGCGAGAGGCCAGATTCGTCGTCTGTGAAGGCAACTTGGCGATTGCCTTGCTCGCGCAGCGGCCGCCCCTAGAAGGTCGACGCGTCGCGCTGGAAAGCCCGAAGAGCAGCACATAAGGTCAGGGCATGTCTACCGGCAACACGTCCATCCCGTCCGCAGCAGCTTGCACGCGTCGCGGGCTTCATCTGGGGATCGCGGACGATGTATTCCGCGACCTCTACGTGCGCGGCAAGTACCGCGACGTGATCCTGCCGATGACCGTGCTCCGCCGGTTCGACGCTGTGCTCGAGCCCACCAAGCAAGCCGTGCTCGAGATGAAGGCATTCCTCGACGAGAAGAAGATCGTCGACCAGGACGGCCCACTGCGCGACGCGGCGGGCCAGGCCGTCTACAACACGTCGAGTTCACGCTGCGCGGCCTCCGCTCCCGGACGAGCCAGCAGCAGCTGCGGCTCGACTTCGAGGCTTATCTCGACGGGGTCTCGCCCAACGTGCAGGAGATCCTCGACGCGTACGAGTTCCGCAACCAGATCCCGCGCCTGTCGAGAGCCGATGCGATCGGAACGCTGATCGAGAAGTTCCTCGATCCGTCGATCGACCTCACCCCGACCGGACTCGACAACCACGCGATGGGCACGGTCTTCGAGGAGCTCGTGCGCCGCTTCAACGAGGAGAACAACGAGGAAGCCGGCGAGCACTGGACGCCGCGCGACGCCGTGAAGCTGATGGCGCGCCTGATCTTCGAGCCGATCGCGGACGAGATCGAGTCAGGCACCTACCTGATCTACGACGGCGCCTGCGGAACGGGCGGGATGCTGACCGTCGCCGAGGAGACGCTGCTCGACCTGGCCGCCACGCATGGCAAGCACGTGTCGATTCACCTCTACGGCCAGGAGATCAACAGCGAGACCTACGCCATCGCGAAGGCCGATCTGCTCTTGAAGGGCGAGGGCGAAGCGGCGGACAACATCGTCGGCGGGCCTGAGCACTCGACGCTGTCGAACGACGCATTCCCGTCTCGCGAGTTCGATTTCATGCTCTCGAACCCGCCGTACGGCAAGAGCTGGAAGAGCGACCTCGAGCGCATGGGCGGAAAGGGCGGGATGAAGGACCCGCGCTTCATGGTCGAACACGACGGCGATCCGGAGTTCTCGCTCGTGACGCGTTCGAGCGACGGCCAGATGCTCTTCTTGGCAAACCTCGTCTCGAAGATGAAGGACGAGACGACGCTCGGCAGTCGCATCGCCGAGGTGCACAACGGCAGCAGGATCCCACGGTCCACCAGGACGGGGAACCGGCAGGAGAGGCGGATGTTGTCTGAGCTGACCGCCGTCCTATCCTTTGTGTGTGTCGAGGCGTCTGGTTCGGGAGGGCGTTCTGTTTGCGGTGAGTGCGGCCGCGCTGGCTGCCGTAACTGGGGTCGTGTTCGCGCTTCGTCCGTATGCGCCAGTCGTGAGCCTGGGCTCCTTGTATGTGTTCGCGGTGTTGCCGATCGCTGTCTTTGGCGGGCTTGTCTACGCGCTGCCGGTGGCGGTCGCAAGCGGGCTGGTTTTCAACTTCTTGTTCTTGCCGCCGTTGCATACGTTGCGCTTGCGGGACTCGGAGAACTGGATCGCGATCACGGTCTATGCGGTGACGGCGGTGGTGGTGAGCGGGCTGGCGGCGCGGATGCGGCGGCGGGCGGCGGAGGCGGAGCAGCGGGAGCGGGAGGCCGCTCTGCTGGCGGAGATCGGCGAGGTGCTCCTGGAGGGCGACCGGGTGCAGGAGCGGCTGCGCGAGGTCGCGGCCGCGATCGGCCGTGTGCTCGGGAGCCGGCGCTCCTGGATCGAGCTCGGCTCGCTGCGGCAGGCCGCGCCGGACGAGTCGGCGCACGATCTCGCAGTCGGCGCACGCCACGTCGGCCGGCTGTACCTGGACAAGCATGTGCGACTCGCGGCGACGGCGACGACGCGGC
>JAICZB010000142.1 GCA_025933895.1 Thermoleophilia bacterium | reverse complement strand
GGGCGGGCTCCGTCGAGCCTACCCCCGCTCGCCCGCCGGACGGAGCCCTCGGAAGCCTCGAGCCGCGAGCGCGCAGCATCCGCGTCGACGCCCGCCAGGAGAGAGACGAGCGCGACCCGCGCATCGCCGGCGGCAGCCGTCAGCGCTTCGTCCACCCGCTCCTCCGAGGCGCCGGTCGCGAGCACGACGTTGCGGCGCGCACGCTCGCGGAGCTTCTCGTTACCCGGCGCCACGCCGACCATGAGACCGCCGTACGTGCGGCCGAGCCGGATCATCGTCACCGTCGAGATCGTGTTGAGCACGAGCTTCTGCGCGGTGCCGGCCTTCAGCCGCGTCGAGCCTGCGATCACCTCGGGGCCTACCACGGCCGCAATCTCGTGCTGAGCCAGCGCGGCGGCCCGACTGTCGCGAACGCTCGCCACCACGACGCCGAGAGCGCCGACCTCGCGTGCGACCTCGAGCGCGGCGAGCGCGAACGGCGTGGAGCCGCTCGCGCTGACGGCGACGACGCAGTCCTCGGGCCGGAGGGTGAGCCCGTGCATCGCGTTCGTCGCCGCAGCACGATCGTCCTCGTCCGCGTCCTGCTCGGTGACGACGGCGAGGACCTCGCCGGGCGGCGAGCCGAAGGTGGAGCCGCACTCGGCCGCGTCGAGGGCCGCGAGGGCTCCCGACGTTCCGGCGCCGGCGTAGATGAGACGGCCGCCGCGGCGCATGCGCTCGACTACGGCGTCGATCGCGGCGGCGAGCGTGTCGCCGGCTTCCGCGACGGCGGCCGGAACAGTCGCGTCCTCGTCGTTGAGCAGGCGCACGAGGTCGCGCGTCGAGCGGAGGTCGAGGTCGGCGAGATCCGGGCGCGCCGTCTCGGTGGTCGCGACCTGCGGCCGCGAGGTGAGCGCCGCGCTTACCGCCTCCCAGACGAGCGGCGCGTCTGCCGTCGCGAGGTGCGTCATGTGTCCGCATGCCTCGTAGCCCCACGTCCAGAGATCCTCGACACCTTCCTCGCGCGCAGCAGCGACGGCGTCCTCGAGCTCCGGGATGTCCTCGCGGGCGAGGCCGAAGCTCGGCAGCCACAGCTGCGCGCCGACGCCGTGCCTGTCGGCCGTGTCGCGGAGGAGCCGGGCAAACCGGCGCACGAACGGCCCTGCAGCCTCGCCCCAGTGCTTCCAGTAGGGATCGGTCGCGAGTGTCGCGAGGCCCGGGAGCGCAGCCACCTCGTCCCATTCCGCGAGCCCTTGCGCACCTTCCGTTGCCGGCAGGAGACAGATCGTGTTCGTCCCACCGCGCGCCTCCACGTGAGCGACGACCTCTCGGAGGAAGTCCACGACGGAGCCTTCGCGGAAGTGCCGCACCTCCGGCGTCGGCTCGGCGGGGATCGGTCCGCCGAAGCGCTCGGTGCACCGGTCGCACCGGCACGTCCAGCGTGCAGCGTCGTCGACTCCAACGTGCTCCGGCACCACCCACGCGGGCTCGTCCCAGAAGACCGAGTCGACGCCGCACTCGAGCACCCAGTCCGCCCACTCCTTGCAGAACTCGCGGTAGGCGGAGCTGTTCAAGCACGCGGCGGCGACGCGGCGCCCGTCGTCGAGCACCTGGCACTCCTCGGGATGGAAGCCGACCCAGCGGCTCTCGGCCTCGCCGCCGAACGTGCGGCCGAGCCCCCAGGGACTCGCCTGGACGGTCAGGCCCGCCGCGTGCGAGATCGAGACGAGCTCGGCCAGCGTGTCGCGGTAGTAGGCGAAGTCGTTCTCGGAGAACGTGTGCAGGACGCCCGTGTAGCCGCGCGCCGCGAGGTCGGCCATGTCCCGGCGAACGTGCCGCGGGATCCTGACGCCGAAGTACGAGCACCCGGCACGCGTCACCCGATTGGTCATGACCAGTTCACGCCTTCACGGCTCCCGCCGTCAAGCCGAAGGCGATCCGGCGCTGGACGAGCAGGAAGAAGATCACGACGGGGATCGCGATCAGCGACGACGCCGCCATCACGACTCCCCAGTCGATGGAGCGGCCGCCGCCGAGCAGGTTCGTCAGCCAGAGCGTGATCGTCTGCTTCGAGTTCGAGTGCAGGATGATGCTCGCGAAGATGTACTCGTTCCACGCGGTGATGTAGGCGAAGACCGACGTCGCGACGAGACCGGGCGCGACGAGCGGCAACAGGATGCGGACGAACGCGCCGATGCGGGTCGATCCGTCGACCATCGCGGCCTCCTCGAGCTCCTTGGGAATGCCGATCAGGAAGCCGCGCAACGTCCAGACCGAGAACGGTAGGGCGAACGTGAGGTAGACGAGGATCACCCCGGTCAGCTTGTTCACCTCGCCGTAGCGGCCGAGCAGCACGTAGAGGGGGATGATGAGCCCGATCGGAGGGAGCATCTGGATTCCGATCATGAGCACGATGAAGAGGTTGCGCCCGGTGAAGCGGTACTTCGCGAGTGCGAGCGCAGCCAGGAAGGCGAGCACGACCGCGATCCCCACCGTGACGAGGACGACGATCAGCGTGTTCTTGATGTCCGTCCAGAAGTACTGGCGATGAAGCGCGGTCCGAAAGTGGGCGAGCGTCGGGTGCAGTGGGAGCCAGGTCGGGTTGAAGCTGTTGATCTGGTCCTCGTTCTTGAACGCCGTCGAGACCATCCAGAAGACCGGGAAGACCATCACCGCGAAGACGACGAGGCCGAGCGCATCCCAGGCGACCTTGCGTGAGAGCCGGCGGTTCACTCCACCTCACCCACCCGCAGCATCCTCCGCACGTAGACGACGCTCATCGCAGCGACGATCACGAGCATGAGGAGCGAGATCGCGGCACCGAGCCCGAAGTTCGTCTCGGCATAGCCCTTCTCGTAGACGTAGATGCCCATGAGGTAATTCCCCGGGACGATGTGGCCCGCGCCGATCAGCAGGAACGGCTGCGTGAAGACGCCGAAGTCCCAGAGGATCGAGAGGCTCGTCAGGATGAGCAGAACCGGCGTGATCACGGGCATCGTCACGTCCTTGAAGACCCGCCAGGAGCGTGCGCCGTCGATCTCCGCGGCCTCGACGAGCTCGTGCGGCACCTGCGAGAGCGCCGCGTAGAGCGTGATCGCGACGAACGGCAGCGCCTCCCAGACGATCAGCGTCGTCACCATGGTCAGCTGCCAGAAGGGCGTCGCGTACCAGTCGTGCTGGAAGAAGTTGCCCAGATGGAGCTGAGCGAGGAGGTAGTTCAGCACGCCGTTCTCGCTGTTCGTCATCCAGCTCCAGACCTGCACGGCGACGACCGGCGGCATCGCCCACACGAGGACGAGCCCCGCGGTCACGAGCAGCCGCACCCAGGTCGAGATCCGAACCAGGAGCAGTGCGATCAGGGTGCCGAGCACCATCGTCAGGCCGACGTTCGCTGCCGTGAAGACCACGGTGCGCAGCAGCGTGTGCCAGAAGATCGAGTCGTGCAGCACGCTCCCGAAGTTGTGCAGCCCGACGTACGTCCCGTGGTGCGCGATCAGGGCGAAGAGGTCGTACTTCTGGAGCGACAGCCTGACGAGGCTGTACATGGGATAGCCGAGGATCGCCCCGATGACGGCGGCGACCGGGACGACGAGCAGGTACGGAACACTCCTGCCGGCCACACGGCGGGAGGCCAGGCGCCCAATGCCGTTCAGCTGGGCGCCGGCGGCTGTGCCGCCGGCGCTTCCAGCATCGAGCGTTGGCTCGCTCCCGCTCAGGAGCTGCCTACGGTCCGTTCAGGGTTTGAGCGATGTTCTGGCTCGCCGCCCGCGCGGCCTGCTTCACCGACAGCTGGCCGGTGAGGAGCTGCCCGAGCATCGTCTTGATGATGTTGCCGTTCTCGACGTCGACCCAGTGCGTCGCCTGTGGCACGAACCAGCTGCGGGAGGCGGCCCGCTCGTTGACACTGTTGCCGAGCAGGTTGGTCGCGTTCGGGATGTTCCCCTTCTGCTCGAGTGCCTTTTCGCTCGCCGTGCCGGTGAAGTCGGCGATCCAGTCGATCGCCTGCGACTTCGAGCTGCTCTGCGCCGGGACCGCGAGGTCCGAGCCGCCGAGGAAGCCCGGAATCGCCTTGCCCTTGACGTGGCTCGGCATCACGAACTGCTGGGTCACCTTCGTGTACTTCTTGCCGGTGCAGCACGTGTACCAGGCCGGCCCATAGTTCGCGGCCGTCCGGCCCTGCTTGAAGACGTCGTACGGGAACGGGTTGCCGGCGCCGAGGCCGCTGGCGTCCAGCGTCGCCGTTCTCTTCGACTGCGTCGCCTTGAAGAAGGCCTTGAACCGCTTCAGCCCTGCGAGCGACTTCTTCGAGTCGAGCGTCCCGTGCCACTTGCCGTGCGAGAACGTCGCGATCGAGCCGCCATAGTCGAAGACGAATCCGAGCGCCGTATACCAGTCCTCACCGCCGACGTAGAGCGGTGAAAAGCCCTTGACGCGCTTCTTCATCTTTCCGACCTTGACGAGCTCGCTCTGGAACTGGTTGAGGCTCTTGGGCGGCTTCTTGAAGCCGGCCTTCTTGAACAGGTCGCTCCGGTACGTGATGACGCGTGAGCCGGCGTAGTACGGAACGCCGAACAGCTTGCCCTTGTACGTCCCCCACGCCCTCATGCCGCTGAGCCACTTCTTGGAGTTGGCGAATTGCGACTGGCTCGACGTGAGGTTCGTGAACGCGCCGGCGGCCATGTACTTCGTCATCTCGGTGTTGCCCATCTCGATGACGTCGGGCGTGTCGCTGCCGGCGATCGTCGCGTCGAACTTCTGTAGGTGGGTCGTCCACTGCTGGTACTGGACGTCGACGTTCCAGCCCGGATGCGCCTTCTCGAACGCGGAGTTCGTGGCCGCGACGATGTCCGGCCAACCGTTCTGCGCATCCACCTGAAGCCAGACGGTGAGTGTGTGTGCCGTCGCCTTCTTGCTGCTCGCCGTGGCCGTCGCGACGACGACCGAGAGCGCGACCGCGGCGGCGACCACCGCGAGTACCCGGTATCTCATGCCAAATCTCCCTCGATGCGTCGACGCGCGAGCGGTGTGTCCGGAACGTCTGTGGCCGGGAGACACGGGACGTCCACCGGTGCGTCGAGTGGTCTGTACCAATCGGCCACGCGCGGAATCTCCCACACCAGACCACTCTTGTCAAGGTCCGGTGGCGGGAGAAGCTAAGACGGCGTCAGTTCGGAGACGATCTGGTAGCGGTCGCCGCGGTAGATCGAATGGACGAACTCGAGGGTCCGGCCGCTCTCGTCGCGGCTCGTGCGCTCGAAGAGGAAGGCGGGCGAGTGGAGAGGGACGCCGAGCGCCTCCGACTCCTCCTCGTTCGTCACCGTCGGCTCGATCGTCTGGGTGGCCGTCGCGATCTCGATCCCGTACCGCGTGCGCAGGAGCTCGTAGAACGAGCCCTCGAGATCCCGTGCCCCGACGCCCGGCACGACGTCGGCCGGGATGTGGAGCGTCTCGATCGCCATCGAGACGCCGTCGGCGAGCCGGAGCCGCTTGACGACGACGATTTCCTGTCCGGGAGAGACATTGAGGAAGCGGCCGAGCCGGGGACCCGCGAGCTGGCGCGTCAGGGAGAGCGTCTTGCTGCTGGCAGCCATTCCGCGCCGGCGCATGTCCTCGCTGAACGAGGTCATGGTGAGCTGCTGCGCGATCTTCGGGTGCTGGACGTACGTGCCGCTTCCGCGCCGGCGCACGAGATACCCCTCGCGGGCGAGGTCGTCGAGCGCGGCGCGGACGGTCAGGCGCGAGACGCCGAGATCCACGCTGAGCTGCCGCTCGGAGGGAATCGCGGTCCCGACGCCGAGCCGCTCGATGAGCTCGAGCACCTGCTGCCGCGCCGCGCTCTGCTTCGTCATCTTCGGGTGGGCTCCGATTACCTCCATCGTGCAGGCGACTATAGAGGCAGTCGGCGAAGTGGTCAATGCCATTGCCTTCTGCCGCCGGATGCGGTATAGACTCCACGATCCTTTCGCGTGGCAGAGATCGTCCTCGACAACGTCAGCAAGGTCTTCTCCGGCGGGGTGGTCGCCGTCGACGGCGTCTCGCTCACGATCGGCAGCGGCGAGTTCCTCGTCCTCGTGGGGCCGTCGGGCTGCGGCAAGTCGACGCTGCTGCGCATGATCGCCGGCCTCGAAGAGGTGACGTCGGGGACGATCGCCATCGGCGGGCGGGACGTGACCGAGCTGCCGCCGCGCTCTCGCGACATCGCCATGGTCTTCCAGAGCTATGCGCTCTATCCGCACATGACCGTGCGCCAGAACCTCGGCTACGGGCTGAAGGTGCGCAAGACCCCGAAGCGCGAGATCGCCGAGCGGGTCTCGCGTGCGGCGCAACTCCTCGGCCTCGACCAGCTGCTCGATCGCCGTCCCGCCGCGCTCTCGGGCGGTCAGCGGCAACGGGTGGCGATGGGCCGCGCGATCGTGCGCGAGCCCAAGGCCTTCCTGATGGACGAGCCGCTCTCGAACCTCGACGCGAAGCTCCGCGTCGGCATGCGCGCCCAGCTCGCTGCGCTTCACGGCCGGCTGGCTACGACGACCATCTACGTCACGCACGACCAGATCGAGGCGATGACGCTGGGGCAGCGCGTCGCGGTCATGCGCGACGGACGGATCCAGCAGGTCGACACGCCGCAGGAGCTCTACGCCCGGCCGGCCAATCTCTTCGTCGCG
>JAICZB010000205.1 GCA_025933895.1 Thermoleophilia bacterium | reverse complement strand
GTCGGTCATGTCGAGCATCGTGTAGCGGCCGCCGATCCGGCCCCAGCCGGTCTGCGTTCCGGCCGCGCCACCGAACGGCTCGTGCGCCTCCCAGTAGTCGGTCGAGTCGTTGACGACGACGTTGCCGACGCGGAGGTGGTCGAGATAGCGGAAGGCGCGCGAGAGGCTCGACGTGTAGACCGCGGCCTGGAGCCCGAGGTGGGAGTCGTTCGCGACCGCGACCGCCTCGTCGTCGGAGGAGACGCGGATGAGCGGGACGATCGGGCCGAACGTCTCCTCGCGGTGGATCAGCGTGTCGATCCCGACCCCGGTGACGACGGTCGGCTCGTAGTAGAGCTCGGTCGGATGGCCGGTCGCGCGAGAGCCGCCGAGCACGACCTCGGCACCCTTTCCGACCGCGTCCTCGAGGTGCCTGTCCATCTTCGCAGCGGTCGGCTCGTTGTTCATCGGGCCGACCTTCGTCTCCGTCTCGAACGGATCGCCGAGCCGCCACTCGGACGCGACCCGGACGACCTCGTCGAGGAAAGCGTCGTGGACGCGCTCGTGCACGAGCACGCGCTCGGTCGCGCAGCAGACCTGGCCGGCGCAGAAGAAGCCGCCGAACACGGCTCCCTCGGCCGCGCGTGCGAGATCGGCGTCCTCGCAGACGACGACCGGGCCGTTGCCGCTCGCCTCGATCAGGGAGCGCTTCAGCCCGGCGGCGCGCACGATCTTCTCCGCCGTGGTGTGCGAGCCGATGAAGCCGATCCCGTCGACGCCGGGATGCGTGACGAGCCGCTCGCCGACCTCGCCGCCGCCGTAGATCACGTTGACGACTCCGTCGGGCAGGCCCGCGTCGGCCATGATCTGCATGAAGTTCGCCATCGCGAGCGGCGTCCACTCCGACGGCTTGATCACGATCGTGTTGCCGGCCGCGATGCCCGGCGCGATCAGCTCCACCGGGATGAGCGTCGGGAAGTTCCAGGGCGTGATCGCCGCGTAGACGCCGTTCGGCTTGCGGAAGGTGAGAATCCGCTTGCCCGGATCGCGCGACGGGATGATTGCCGTCTCCATGCGCTTCACGTCCTCGGCGGCGATGCGGAAGTTCTCGGCGGTCTCGTCGATGTCGGCCAGCGCCTCGGTCTCGTACGGCTTGCCCTGCTCGAGCGTCAGCTCGCGGGCGAAGTCCTCGCGCCGCGCCGTGATGAGGTCGGCGATCGCGTGGCAGACCTCCGCGCGCTCCCATGCCGACCGCGCCGCCCAGCTCGGCTGCGCGCGGCTCGCGGCGGCGACTGCGGCATCGACGTCGGCCAGGCTCGCGTCGGGAGCGTCCGCGAGCGTCTCGCCAGTCACGGGGGAGACGATGGTGCGGGCGCTGTCGCCGGTCGCGGCGACCCACGTCCCACCGACGAAGTTCTCGAGAGTGCGGACGGCGAGTGCCATTACGCGGCGATTCTACGACCCTGCGTAGGATCCGGGTATGCCCGAGTTCCTGCACACGATGGTGCGGATCACCGATCCCGAGAAGAGTCGTGCGTTCTACGAGGCGCTCGGCTTTCGCTTCGAGCGGGACATGGACATCGTCCGGGGCGGCGAGAAGGAGGCGACGAACTACTTCTTCGGTATCGGCGACCAGGAGTCGGTGCTCGAGCTGACCTTCAACCACGACGGCCGCACGTACGAGCTCGGCACGGGCTACGGGCACATCGCGGTGAGCGTCGACGACCTCGCGGCTTCGCTCGGGGAGCTGCAGGAGCAGGGAATCGAGCCGGAGCGCGAGCCCTACCGCGTGCGCGAGGGCGGCTCGCTCATCTGCTTCGTCCAGGACCCGGACGGCTACCGCATCGAGCTGATCGACCGCAGCGGAAAATAGCTGCACGTAGGCGCCTTTTGGGTTTGCGATCCGGGGGGAGTCGCGCTTTACTTCACGTGTGAGACGCTTCGGCGCTCTGGTGGCGTGCGCGGCGGTTGGTGCAGTCGGGCTGACCGCCTACGGCGGAAGCACTAGCGCTCGCCGTTTGCCGTTGCGCTCGCTTCGCCCCGAGACGGAGCACCTGACCGCGATCGTCGAGAGTCGTGGCCGGTCGCGGCTGGTGCGCGTCGACCCTGCGTCCCTCCGGACGGTGCGCACATCGGCCTGGAGGATCGGAGCACCCCAGGGCTGGATCAGCTCACTGGGCGGTCGCCGGGTCGCGCTTGCAGAGTGTCGTCGCAAGTGCAACTCGTTCGTGCTGCGCTTCGCGAATGCCGCAACGCTGCGGTGGACGTCGGGGACCGCGCCGCTCGACGGTGCACTTTACGCCGGCCTCTGGCCGCGTCCCGGCACGTTGTACGCACTCGTCGGCGGAGATACGGCGCTCGCGCTCGACACCGTCGACACCGGCACGAGGCGGATCGTCGCCAGCAAGCCGGTCTCGGGACCGGGCCTGCAGCTCGCCCGGACGGCGGATGGTCTGGTGCTCCTCACAGGAGCAGAGAACGCGATCGTGCCCGCGCGCCTGCTCGTCATCGGCCCGGACGGCACCGTCCGGAGCGTGACGGTGCAGCGGATTCTCGCCGGCACGCACTACGACAGTACGAGCCCGGATCTGATCGGCACCACCAACCTGCCCGGTCTCGCAGTCGATCCGAAGAGCGGCATCGCGTATGTCATCGACCCGAGTGGCTTGGTCGCGGCCGTCGATCTCGGCGACCTCAGCGTCGCGTACCACCAGCTCGGGTCGGGCTCGCTGCTCACCCGGATCGCCGACTGGCTGACGCCACCGGCCGAGGCGAAGGGGACGAACGGTGCCACACTGAGCGCACAGTGGCTCGGGAACGGGCTGATCGCAGCGGCCGGCACCCAAGAGTCTGCGACCGCGCAGGTCGACTCCTACCGGCCGACCGGGCTGCGGATCATCGACACGCGCAACTGGAGCGTCCGGATGCTCGACCCGCGGGCGGACAGGTTCCTCGTCGCCGACGGGCTCCTCCTCGCCACCGGCACACGCTCCAGCTACGGCGACTCCCAGCACGTGCATGGCGAAGGGCTCGCCGCCTACGGGCCGAACGGGCTGCTGCGCTGGCGGCTGAAGGGCCTCGGGGAGCAGATCTATCTCTTCCAGGCCTACCGGTCGCTCGCGCTCGTCTACGGCAGTGGCGCCGCCCATCTCGTCGACCTCAAGTCGGGCCGTGTCGTGCTCCAGCGTCCACTGCCGGGGCAGCTCCTCCTCGGCCCAGGCTCGCCGTGATCGTCGCGCTCGCCCTCGTGCTTTCCGCCGCCTTCGGGGCCGGCGACCAGTATCTCGGGAGCCTGACCGGTTCGGGCCACGTCTGGGCCGCCGGCTGGTCGAGCGACATCAGCCTTCTCTCGGCGCCCTGGCTCGTCCTGCCGTTCGTCGCCGGTGCGACGCAGCGGGAGCCGCGCCGCGCCGCGCTGCTCGGCCTCGCCTGCACGTATGCGGCGCTACTCGGCTACGCCCTGATGACGCTCAGCCCGGTCGAGCACGCGCACCTGACGGTCGCGACGATCCGCGGCTTCCTCATCAGCGAGCGCAATGTGCTGGTCGGAGGAGTCGTGACTGGCCCGCTGTTCGGCTGGTTCGGCCAGCAGTGGCAGACGAAGCGCGCGGTCGCCGGCGCGCTCGTCACGGCCGCGGCGCTCTGCCTCGAGCCGCCGGCCCGGCGCGCGACCATCGACCCGATTCGCTACCGCGACGTCTGGCTCGCCGAGGTCGCGGCCGGCCTCGCTCTCGCCGCGGCCGTGCTCGTCGGCCGCCACTCGCGCCACAGCCAGGCATAGCTTTCGCCGATTTGCGGGAGAAGACGGCCGTGTGGCCGGAGGGATCCACGGCCGAGCACGTCCGCCGGCTGCAGTCGGTCACGGACGCGGCCCTCGCGCACCTTCGTCTCGACGAGCTGCTCGAGGCGCTGCTCGAGCGGACGCGGCAGATCCTCGAGGTCGACACCTGCGCCATCCTCCTGCTGGACGAGGAGACGAACGAGCTCGTGGCGCACGCCGCGCTCGGGATCGAGGAAGAGGTCGAGCAAGGCGTGCGCGTCCCGGTCGGCGGAGGCTTCGCGGGTCGGATCGCCGCCGAGAAGCGGCCGGTGATCCTCGACGACGTCGACCATGCGCACGTCCTCAATCCGCTCCTGCGCGAGAAAGGGATCAAGTCGATGCTGGGCGTCCCCCTCGTGGTGGAGGGGGAGGTACGCGGCGTCCTGCACATCGGCTCGCTCAAGCCCCGTGCCTTTCACGAGGACGAGGTCGAGCTTCTGCAGCTCGTCGCCGACCGGGCGGCGCTCGCGATCGAGCACGCACGCCTCTTCGAAGCGGAGCGCGCGGCGCGCGAGCGGATCGAGCACGTGCAGGCGGTCACCGACGCGGCCCTCGCACATCTCGAGGTGAACGAGCTGCTGCGCGTCCTCCTGCCGAGGATCCGGGACATCCTCCGCACGGACACCTGCGCGGTTCTCCTGCTCGACGTGGAGACGAACGAGCTCGTCGCGCGCGCCGCGCTCGGGATCGAGGAAGAGGTGGGCGTCCGGATCCCACTCGGCGCAGGCTTTGCGGGCCGGGTCGCCGTCGAGGCCCGCCCGATGGTCATCGACGTCGACGAGTACCCGATCTACAACCCGATCCTCCGCCAGAAGCACCTCAAGTGCATGGTCGGCGTGCCGCTGCTCGTGCGCGGCGTCTCC
>JAICZB010000096.1 GCA_025933895.1 Thermoleophilia bacterium | reverse complement strand
CCGCTCGGCTCGATCCGGCGCAGCGGCAGCTCTGCCCACTCCGGGAACTGCCCGGCCAGGAGCGAGCGGACGAGCTCGTGGCCGATCTCGAGCTCGTCCTCGTGCATCCTCGTCATCGGCCGACGTGCGCGAGGTACTCGTCGAGGTTGAGCGGATCCGGAGTCATCCGCTTCCGGACCGGTGGCGTGCCGGTCACGCGTTGGTAGCCCGCGAACTCGGCGTCGACCACGCCTTCACCGCCGGTCAGGCCGGGCAGCTGGCGGCGCAGCTCCTGCAGACAGGACGCCGGAAGCTTCGTTTCGAGCAGCGTGAGCTCACCGCGTGGCGACGGCGTGCCGGCTCCGGCGCCGAGCCGGCCGAGGGCCGCGAGCACCGGGCCGGTCGCCTCTGTGGGCACCTCGGCGGAGATCCGGAAGACGGGCTCGCAGACCACGGAGCCGCTCCGTTCGAGCGCCTGCATGAGCACGAGCGGCACCAGACGCTTGATGTCGCGTGCGGTGGGCATCGGGCCGCGCCGGGAGGGCGGGCCGTCGGCGAGGCTGTACGCGATCTGGGTCAGCGTCACCACGCAGTCGGCGACCTGCCAGCCATGGAGACCCTCCGCGAGCGCGACACGCACGTACTCCTCCATGTGCTGCGCGAAGCTGTCGTACGTCTTGAACACGGCGAGCGGCGCGTCACGCGGATCGACATTCGAGTCCGAGCGGAATGCGACTCCCGAGCCCGGTGAAGCAGGCTCGACACGAAGCCCGAGGTCGGCGTGGAACGGGTTCGTCGGCGTGTTGAGGATCTCCACCGCCTCGCCTGTTCCCGTGGGACGCTCGACGCAGATCGTCGTCGCCTCGCGGAACTCGACCTCGAGGCCGTAGTCGTCGGCGAGCGTCGCCTCGATGACCTCTCGCTGCACCTCGCCGTACAGCGAAACGGAGATCTCCGCTCGGGTGTCGTCCTGGCGGACGTCGATCAGCGGGTCCTGCTCCGCGAGCCGGCCGAGCGCGACGCGTAGCCGCCGGCCGTCCGCAGAGTCGGCGGGCGCCACGACCGACTCGAAGGTCGGCGGCGCGAAATGGTGCTCGAGGTCGCGCCGCGGCTCGCCGAGCCAGTCGCCGATCTGGATCTCTGCCAGGCCCCAGAGCTTCGCGATCTCGCCCGCGTGGACCTCGTCGCGCTGCTCGGCGTCCCCGTCGGAGAACACGCGGATCGCGGTGACCTTGCCGGCGTCGAAGCGGTCCCGCACCTTCACCGTTCCCGAGAAGACGCGGGTATAGGCGATCCGGTCGCCGTCGGAACCGCGCTCGATCTTGAAGACGCAGGCCGAGAGGGGCCCGTCGCCGTCGTCTCCGCGCGTCGGAAGCAACTGCGTGATCCCGTCCATCACCTCTTCCACGCCTGCCCCGACGAGCGCCGAGCCGAAGAACACGGGATGCAGCTCGCCCGCGCGAGAGCGCCCTGCGAGGTCGTCGTCGGCGGGGCCGAAAGTCGTGAACGACGCGGCCCGCGTCCCGAGCCCCGACGCCGAGCCCATCGGCACGACGTTGGGGGTGAGGCGCTGCTCGATCTCGTCGAGCACGCGTTCCGGATCAGCCCCCACACGGTCGATCTTGTTCACGAACAGCAGCGTGGGCACGTCGAGCCGCGCGAGCGCGCGCCACAGGATCCGGGTCTGCGGCTGCACGCCTTCGACGGCGGAGACGACGACCACACAGCCGTCCAGCACGTTCAGCACCCGTTCCACCTCGGCGATGAAGTCCGGATGCCCGGGCGTGTCGATCAGGTTCACCGTCACGTCGTCGATCGCGAACGAGACGACCGCGGAGCGGATCGTGATGCCGCGCCGCTGCTCGAGCGCGAGCGAGTCCGTCTGCGTCGTCCCCTTGTCGACGCTGCCGACATCGTCGATCACGCCGGCGGCGTGGAGGAGCCGTTCGGTGAGAGTTGTCTTACCGGCGTCTACATGCGCCAGGATCCCAAGATTCAGCGTTCTGCGAAGCAAGCGTCAAAACCTCCAAGAAGTAGGTCACTCCGGGCTTCTCGATGGCAATGAACGCTGCGCGCACGACGCCTCCTGGTCGATCCGACTGGCGCTTGCAGAAGAAGAATAATCGGCTGCGTGCCGATCTTCCAGCCCGAGCTCGAGACGATGCCGAAGCCGGAGCTCGAGCGGCTCCAACGTGAACGGCTCCGCGAGCGGTTCGGGGTCGAGCTCGAGGCGCTGTCGGAGCAGCCCTTCCGCGTCAAGTCGGAGCTGCGCGACGCGTATCCGTTCGGCCTGCTCCGGGTGCCGCTCGAAGAGTGCGTACGGATCCACGCCTCCTCCGGGACGCGCGGGAAGGCGACGATCGTCGCGTACACGCGGGCGGATCTCGCGGCCTGGGCCGACTGTTGCGCCCGCGCGCTCGCGGCGGCGGGAGCCGGGCCGGGCACTGTCGTTCACAACGCCTACGGCTATGGCCTCTTCACCGGCGGCCTCGGCGTCCACTACGGCGCGGAGCGGCTCGGGTGCACGGTCGTGCCGGCGTCGGGCGGCAACACCCCACGGCAAGCGCAGCTGCTCGAGGATCTGGGCGCCGAGTTCCTCTGCTGCACGCCGAGCTACGCGCTCGCGATCGCCGACCACATCTCGGAGCCGGCGCGGCTCAGCCTGCGCGCGGGTCTCTTCGGCGCCGAACCGTGGACGGAAGGGCTGCGCGAGGCGATCGAGCGCGCGCTCGGGCTGACCGCCGTGGACGTCTACGGCCTCTCCGAGGTGATGGGGCCGGGGGTCTCGGCGGAGTGCGCCGAAGCGCGGGACGGCGCCCACGTGAATGAGGACCACTTCCTCGTCGAGGTCGTCGACCCGACATCAGGGGATCCCTTGCCGGATGGAACCGTCGGCGAGCTCGTCTTCTCGACGTTGACGAAGGAGGCGCTGCCGCTGCTGCGCTACCGCACGGGCGATCTCGCTTCGCTCACGCGCGAGCCCTGCGCCTGCGGTCGCACGTTCGCCCGGATGTCGCGCATCCTCGGACGGACCGACGACATGCTGATCATTCGCGGCGTCAACGTCTTCCCGAGCGAGATCGAGCGGGTGCTCCTCGCGATCCCGGAGCTCGCGCCGCACTACCAGCTCGTCGTCGAGCGTCCCGGGCACCTCGACGAGCTGGCCGTTCAGGTCGAGGGCACGGTCGAGCCGGCTCCGGTGCGCGAGCAGCTCGAGAGCGCGCTCGGGCTGACGGCGCGTGTGGAGATCGTCCCGCGGGGGTCGATCCCGCGCAGCGAGGGGAAGGCGCTGCGCGTGATCGATCGCCGCACCGCGTAACCGGAGCGGTTGAATCGCCGTTCACCCGTCGTGAACGAGCCGACAGACGCGCCGGCGAACGACCACGACGAGTGGCCGTTGCCCTCGAGCAACGTGCTCCGCGAGCTCGATCCTCCGGAGGTCGTCTGGTCGGAGGCCGAGCCGGCGTCTAGCTGGCCGAGTCGTCCGACTGCCAGAGGCTGAACGCGTTCCCTTCGGTGTCGCGGCAGGCTGCGAACCAGCCGTAGCCCGGCACCGGCATCTTGTCCTCCGCCTTGCCGCCCAACTCCTGGACCTTGGCGCGGGTCGCGTCGATGTCGTCGGTGTCGAAGTAGACGCGGAGGTTCCCGCGCTCGTCCGAGGCGAAGATCGCGCCGCCCTGGTCCTCGGCGGTCTGGAACATCCGGTAGTCCATCTCCGGCGACATCGGGGGCCCGACCTGCCAGCCGAACACGCCGCTCCAGAATCCCTGCGCGCGGTCGGCGTCCTCCGCTCCGATCTCGACGTGCACGAGCTTGCCTGCCATCGCTCCTCCTCCTCCTGGCCGGGTTATCGTCCGTCCGCCAACTGCGAAAGGAGTCTATGTACAGGGTCGCAGTCCTCTACGAGCACGAGCCGGACGCGGAGTCGTACGCGGAGCACGCGGAGCTGTGCGCGCAGGTGCCGGGCGGTGTCTTCCGCCACGGCAAGATCACGGGCGCGCCGATGGGCGAGCCGCCACACGCGTACTACGCCGAGTGGGAGTTCGCAGACGAGCAGGCGTTCCAGAGCGCCATCCGCAGCGACGAGTTCATGGCGACCGGGAAGGACGCATACAAGCGCGGCTTCCCGCAGCCGGCCGTCGAGTTCGTCGAGCTGTCGTAGCGATGGCGGAGGTCGAGGTCGGGCGCGACGGCGCCGTCCAGACGATCACGCTCAACCGGCCCGGCAAGCTCAACGCGTTCACGCGCACGCTGCACGAGGAGCTGCACGCGGCGCTCGAGGAGGCCCGCGATCCGGCTGTGCGGGCGGTCGTGCTCACCGGCGCCGGCCGCGGCTTCTCGGCCGGGCAGGACCTGACGGCGTTCGGCGAGGGCGGCGACGTGGCCGCGATGCTGCGGGCGACCTATCACGTCAACGTCATGGCGATCCGCTCGCTCGAGAAGCCGGTGATCGCGGCGGTGAACGGCGTCTGCGCGGGAGCCGGGCTCTCGCTCGCGTGCGCGTGCGACATCCGGCTCGCCTCCGACGCTGCCTTCTTCGTCCCGGGGTTCGTCGGGATCGGCCTGATCCCGGACTCCGGCGGGACGTACTTCATCCAGCGCCTGCTCGGGACGCCGCGTGCGTTCGAGTGGATGACGTCGAACCGCCGGCTGACCGCTGCGGAGGCGCATGCGTGGGGGCTCGTCTCCGAGGTGGTGGAGGCGGAGACTTTCTCCGCGCGGGCGGCGGAGCACGCCGCGGAGCTCGCCGCCGCGCCGACCCGTGCGATCGCGCTGACGAAGCGGCTCTACGACGAGGCGGCGACCGCGACGCTCGAAGAGCAGCTCGAGCATGAGGCGGAGGCGCAGGCCGAGGCGGCCCAGACCGACGATTTCCGCGAGGGGGTCGCGGCGTTCGGCGAGAAGCGGGAGGCGCGCTTCAGCGGGAGTTGAGGAGACCGAGGACCTCGCCGTCTTCCGGCCAGCGTCCCTCGTTCTGCTTCGAGAAGATCAACTCGCCGTCGGCGAGGACGTCGTACTGGGACTTTTTCCCTTCGCGCGTGGAGGCCTCGATTCCGCTCTCGTTCAGCTCGGCCGCGAGACTCGCGGCCCGTCGGTCGTAGCCGCTTCAGACAGGGCAATAGTGGATCTCGACCGCCACGCCGTGAGCGTACCGGCCGAGCCGCGCGCTGCGCTGGTGCGATACTCGGCGCCGTGGACGAGGACGATCTGCGCAGGCTCGAGGACGTCGGCTCCCGGGTCGAGTTCCCGGCCGGGAAGGTTCTGATCGAGCGCGGCCAGCCGGGAACCGGCGTGTACGTCGTGGTGAAGGGACACCTCGTCGTCGAGGCGCCCGAGGGAACGCGCGAGCTCGGGCCCGGTTCCGTCGTCGGCGAGCGGGCGGTCCTCTCGGCGGACGGGATGCGCACCGCGCGCGTCCGCGCCCTGTCCGATGCCGTCGTGGTCGCTGTCGAGCGGGCGGCGATCGACCGGCTGGGCACCGAGGATCCGGCGTTCGCCGAGCGGCTCGCCCGCATTTCCTGACCTTCTGCGCTACCCAAAATGGTGCGGGCGGAGGGAGTCGAACCCCCACGAGCGAAGCTCCCCGGTTTCTGACACCGGTGCGTCTGCCTGTTTCGCCACGCCCGCCTGGGAGCCGCAGGCTCATGCGGCAGAGCGTGCGGCTCGTCGTTCAGCCTCGGTTCAGGCCGCCGGACGTGCCGGAGGCCGGGGCCGGGGCCGTTCCGCCTCGCGGCGCAGCCGGCGCCGCACCTCGAGTTGGACGACCTTGGCCGGACGCGGTCCTTGTGGCCGCGGGACGGCGTAGAGATGCCGTTGCATGGCTTTCTCCTCTCGGATTTCGTAGTAGGCGGTGGGCGCGGAGAGCTGCCGCAGTCCACACCTGGTGCTGCGACTTGTCCCTTACGTCATGAGCCGTGACCGATGCCGGCCGCTGCCCCGTGCGGTTGCGGATTCGAACCACGTTGAGCCCGGCCCTGGCTCACCCAAAGCGATTTCTGGTCGCATGGATTGCAGCTCTTCGGGCTGCTGCCGCCCTGGTGCACGCCCCACGGCAGCTCTCCGCGCCCACCACCTTCAGTCGGCGAGCGTGTTCGCCCAGTTCGCCGCCTGGAGCGCAACGTCGAGCTCACGGCGGTTGCGGGCGAGATCGTCGATCGTGCGGCGGAGCTCCGCGACGTCGACCGTCGCCTTCATCTTGATCTCGCGCAGCGAGTAACGCTCCGCCTGCTCCGAGGCTGCAGCCGCCAGCTCGCGGTGCACCTTGTAGCGGAACGTCAGCACGTCGCGACGTGCGAGCGCGTCGGTGAGCGTCTCACCGTCCGCGGTCGCGACCGTCAGGTTCGTGCGGTTGATGCGCGCGATCAGCGTGCGCAGGCGCTCGGCCGTCTGCTCGAACTCGGCGAGCAGGACGTCCGGCTGCTCGGCCGGAACCTCGCCCTCCTGCACCTTGGCGACTGCGATCAGGCGGGCGCGAAGCTCGCCCAGGCGCTGCTGCAGGTCGGCGCGAACCGTCAGGGCCTCGCCGAGCGTCATCGTCTCGTTAGTCATACGTCCTCCTTTCGTCTGTTCGTAGTGATGGAGCAAACCCGCCAGGATTCGAACCCGGGCCTGCGAGGTTGGAGCTCGCCGTGCTGCCGTGCTCCTCTACCGCGCTTCGTTGTTACAGGTGCTCGTGCAGGTCTGGCCGGCTGGAGTCGAACCAGCGGTCTCCGGCTCCCGAAGCCGGCGGGGTGGCCGATTCCCCCCACAGCCGGATGTGATGTGTCATGGAGCTCCGGCGGCAGGGCTCGAACCTGCGCCTCGCGATCACCAGTCGCGCGTCTTCACCGCTCGACCACGCCGGAACGTGACTGTGCGAGCTTGTAGTGGCCCCGGCAGGAGTCGAACCTGCACCGAGCCGATTGAGAGTCGGCAGCTCTGCCGAACCAGCAGCCTCTTGTTTGTAGGACAAGCGCTCTCCGCTGTTGAGCCACTCGCCCCAACTCCGGGACAAGGATTCGAACCTCGACCTCCGCGTTCAGAGCACGGTGTCCTGGCCGTTAGACGATCCCGGAAAGAAGAGTCTCTATGTCTCGCCGCATCGGTGACACGACGATGTTGTTCAAGCCACTCGCCTACGCTTCGACCCTGGATCGCTGCGGCGTCACCGCTGCCGCGCGTCTTCGTGGAGGCGTTCTGGAGCCCGGCGCTCTATTCCCAACCCGAAATGTGCAGGCAAAAGCGGCCGTTACACGAACAGCGCCATTTACCGCATTCCGGCGGATGAGGACCTTTCTCTCTCAGGCGGGGCCTCGATTCAGTTCTCGATCTTCTTCAAGCTGGACATCACCTCGTTGCGGTCGTAGCTTCCCCCTCGAACGACGAAGGCGACCCTCTCGGGTCGCCCTCGCTTCGAGCTGCTATGCCGCTACACGTCTAGCGGGAGCACCTCCGAGCGAGGGCCTGGTTGTCGTCGGGCCGCAAGAAGCCGGACGGCTTCTCCCGGCACGGCGCGCCGGTCGCGACATAGGTCGCGGCCGAGGCAAGGGTTTCGATGTTGACGTGGCTCATCTGCATGGTCCGTTCTCGTGCGCCGACGGACGATAGACGTAAGCCGTCCACCGCGCAAGTCCAATTTACAAAATGCGCGAACTTCTACGGCCCCGCGATGTCTGCCCGTAGAGAAATGGAGGAGCTAAATCCGTCAGGTCGTTTCGACGAGTTGCTTCTCCTCCGTCTGCGCCGCGACCCCGAGCACGTGGCGGCTCATCCACTCGAGCAGCGCTTCGTTCTGGGTCCGCCGGTGGGTGATCGGCCCGAGGACGGATCCGGCGTGCGGTGTGTTCGGAAAGCGGAGCATCTCCGCCGGGACGCCGTTCACGCGGAGCACGGTGAAGAACTGCTCCGTCTGCTCGGCCGGGCAGCGGCAGTCGCCCTCGTGCTGCAGGAACAGCGTCGGCGTGGTCACGCGATCCGCATACGTGATCGGCGAGCAACGCCGGTAGACGTCCTCCGCCTCGTACGGCGTGCCGCCGAGCTCGCGGACGCTGAAGTCGGCTCCGAGGTCGCTCGTGCCGTACATCGAGAACCAGTTGAAGACAGGGTTCTCGGGGCAGGCGGCCTTGAACCGGTCGGTGTGTCCGATCACCCAGCCCGTGAGGTTGCCGCCGCCGGAGATCCCGTAGACGCCGAGGCGGTCCGGATCGGCGAGCCCTTCCTCGATCGCGTGATCGACGCCGGACATGAGGTCCGCGTAGTCGAGGTTGCCCCAGTCGCCCCTGATCGCGGTCGCGAAGGCGTCGCCGTACCCGGTCGACGCGCGGTGGTTGACGAGCAGCACGCCGTAGCCGGCGCCGGCGAACATCAGGTGGTCGAAGTTGAACTGGGCGCCCCAGGCGGAATG
>JAICZB010000138.1 GCA_025933895.1 Thermoleophilia bacterium | reverse complement strand
GTGATCTCCGCGTCGATGAGCGGCGAGCGCAGCGCCCGCTCCGCAGCCTCTCGCGCCCGTCCGTCGCCGGTCGAGGACGAGAAGCCGATGCCCATCAGAGCCGTGTCCGAGTCGGACATGATCGTGCGCACGTCCGCGAAGTCGAGGTTGATCAGCCCGGGCATGGTGATCAAGTCGCAGATCCCCTGCACGCCCTGGCGGAGGACGTCGTCGGCCACCTTGAAGGCGTCGAGCATCGATGTCGAGCGCTCGAGCACCTCGAGCAGCCGGTCGTTCGGGATCACGATCGTCGTGTCGCACGCCCCGCGGAGCTCGGCGACGCCCTGCTCCGCCTGGCTGCGCCGCTTCGTTCCCTCGAAACGGAACGGCGTCGTGACGATGCCGACCGTGAGGGCGCCGAGCTCGCGGGCGATCCGCGCGACGATCGGAGCGGCGCCCGAGCCGGTGCCGCCGCCCTCGCCGGCCGCGACGAAGACCATGTCCGCGCCGCGCAGCTCCTGCTTCAGCTCGTCGTACGCCTCGTCGGCGGCGCGACGCCCGACGTCGGGGTCGGCGCCTGAGCCGAGCCCCTGCGTGAGCTCGCGGCCGATGTGGATCTTCACCGGCGCGTCGCTCGTGCGGAGCGCCTGGATATCGGTGTTGACCGCGATGAACTCGACCTGGCTGATGCCCGCGTCGATCATGCGGTTGACGGCGTTGAGACCGGCACCGCCGACGCCGACGACCTTGATCACCGCGAGGTAGGCGCCGGTGTCGGCACCCGTGCGGTGCAGCCGCGCCGGCGACTCCGGCAGCGGCTCGAGATAGTGGGAGACCGGCGGCAGGTCGGCCGGGCGCAGCTCGGGCGGGTCCGGAGACGGAGGCAGCGGATCGGGATCCGGGGTCGGAGCCGGCGGCTGCGGATCCGGCAGCGGCGGGCCCGGCATCGGCTCGGGCGAAGGCGTCGGTGGAGGAGGCGTCTCGACGCCCTCCTCCCAGCTGGGGACGTGCTCGACCGTCCGCTCGTCCGGCTCCGCAGGAGCTTCGGGAGCGACGGTCGCAGCGTCCTCGGGCGGCGGCTGCGCGGCCTCGCCGCCCTGCTCCGCCTGCTTCTGCGCCGCTTCGGTCGCCCGGAAGAGCTCCGCTAGCGGTCCCTCACGCATGCTGGCGCGCCGACGCGCCATCGAGCACCTCCTTCGCCAGGTCACGGTACATGGACGCGGCCTCGCCGCTCGGGTCGTACTTCATGATCGACTGTCCCTTTACCGGCGCCTCGGCGTAGCGCACCGTCTTGCGGATCTTCGTGTTGAGGACGAGATCGCCGAAGTTCTCCTTCAGGATCTCGACGGCTTCGCGCGAGTGGAGGAGCCGGCGGTCGAACATCGTCGCGAGGATGCCCTGGATCGCGACGTTCGGGTTGAGGTTCTCGCGGATCATCGACAGCGTGTTCTCGAGCTGGACGAGCCCGCGCAGCGAGAGGTACTCGCACTGGACGGGGACGATCACGCCGTCGGCCGCGACGAGCGCGTTGATCGTCAGCAGGCCGAGCGACGGCGGCGTGTCGATGAGGACGTAGTCGTAGCTCTCGCGCACCGGCATGAGCGCCTTCTCGAGCGCGCGCTCGCGTCCGATCATCGAGGCGAGGGCGAGCTCGGCGCCGGCGAGGTCGATGGAGGAGACGGCGACGTCGAGCTCGTTGGCTCGGACGATCTCGGTGATCGGCAGCCGGTGGACGAGGACGTCGAACATCGAGCGGTCGATCTCGTCGGGGTTCCAGCCCTGCGACATCGTCAGGTTGCCCTGGGGGTCGAGGTCGACGGCGAGCACGCGCATTCCCTGCTCGGCGAGCGCCACGCCGAGGTTGAGCGTCGTCGTCGTCTTCGCGACGCCGCCCTTCTGGTTGGCGAAGGCGATTACCCGAGCCATGGCCGGACCGCTATCCGCCGTCCGCGCGAGCGGACGCGACAGTAACCGCGTGAGCGCCATCCCTGCTGACCTTTCGCAGCGCCGTAGTCGACTCCTTCTCGTCTAGGTTGCTCGACATGGTGCGTAGGCTCGACGGAGCACCCCCTGGAGCGGAGGCGGCGGCTCGGCCGTCGCCGCAGCGGGGATTTGAGCGGAAGTGGCGCGTCCTCGCCGTGGTGTGCGTTGCGGTGTTCATGCTGCTCCTCGACATCACGGTAGTCAACGTCGCGCTGCCGAACATCGAGAAGGAGCTGCATACCTCGTTCACCGACCTGCAGTGGGTCGTGGACGCCTATGCGCTCACGCTTGCGGCGACGATGCTCAACGCCGGATCGCTCGGCGACCTGCTCGGCCGCAAGCGCGTCTTCCTCGTGTCCATCGCGCTCTTCACCCTCGCGTCCACGCTCTGCGGCGCGGCGACCTCCCCGCTCTGGCTGATCATCGCGCGCGGCGCGCAGGGAATCGGCGGCGCCGGCATGTTCGCGGTCTCGCTCGCGATCATCTCCCAGGAGTTCCACGGCCGCGAGCGCGGCACCGCCTTCGGCATCTGGGGCGCAACGGTCGGGATGGCGGTCGCGATCGGCCCTCTCGTCGGCGGAGCGTTGACGACCTACGTCGGTTGGCGCTGGATCTTCTTCGTCAACATCCCGATCGGGATCGCGTGCGTCACGGCCGGCCTCCGCGCGCTCAACGAGTCGCGGGACGAGACGCACGGCGGCTTCGACCTGCCCGGCCTCGTGACGCTCACGGCCGGGCTGTTCGCGCTCGTGCTCGGCCTGTTCCGCGGCACCGACTGGGGCTGGTCGAGCGGCCGCATCGTCGGCCTCTTCGCCGCCGCAGCCGTCCTGCTCGTCGCCTTCGCCGTCATCGAGCTCCGCCAGCGGGCGCCGATGTTCGACATCCGCCTCTTCAGGGTGCCGACGTTCACCGGCGCGCAGATCACGGCCTTCGCGATGTCCTCCGGGATGTTCGCCCAGTTCCTGTATCTGGCTCTCTACCTCCAGGACGTGCTCGGCTACTCGCCGATGGGCGCCGGCATCCGCTTCCTGCCGCTCTCCCTGGTCTCGTTCGTGGTCGCGCCGATCGCGGGCCGGCTCTCGGCCCGTGTCCCGATCCGGATCCTCCTGAGCGTCGGCCTCGGGCTCGTAGGCGCGGCGCTGCTCCTGATGTGGGGGATCTCGCTCCACTCGACCTGGCTGACGCTGCTCGCCGGCTTCGTCGTCGGCGGGATCGGCATCGGCCTCGTCAACGCGCCGCTCGCATCGACCGCCGTGAGCGTCGTGGAACCACGCCGCGCGGGGATGGCCTCGGGGATCAACAACACGTTCCGCCAGGTCGGGATCGCGACAGGAATCGCCGCGCTCGGTGCGATCTTCCAGGGCCGGATCGCCTCGCATCTCTCGCAACCGTTCGACAAGCCCGGGACAGTTGCGGGCGGGGTCCCAAACTGGCAGCACATCTGGGCTCAAGGAGTGGCGTCGGGAAATCTGCGACCTCCGCCCGTGCCCGGCTTGGATGTTCATGCGGCGACAGGGCTTGCCCGCTCGGCATTCATCGGCGGCCTCAACTCGATCCTCTTCGTCGCCGCGTTCGTGCTCTTCGCGGGCGCGATCCTCGCTTTCGCCCTCGTGCGGCGGCAGGACTTCGTCGCGAGCGGGCCGGCGGTCGCGCCCGAAGCCGGCTAAGAACTCGCATCGAAATGAAGCACGGATTGACCGGCCTCGCTGGTCGGCGCGAATAGCGCTGCTATTCACGCTTCCTGCGTCCTTGACTCGCACTCGACCATCGCACCCGGTCAGCGCGTGGTCATTCCGAAACGAGTTCTAAGGCATCTCGGCCGCGGCCGCCGCTCGCGGGAAGAAGCGCGGGCGGACGCGGAGGGCGAGCAGCCAGGCCGCGATGAGGAGCATCACCGCAGCGCCGGTCACGATGACGAGCGCCTGCGCGGCGATCGAGAAGGCGACCGCATTGGCCGTGCCGACGCCGCTGAGCGCGAGGATCGCGGCACCCGCGCCCGCCTGCGTCGCTGCACCGGCCGGGGCGATCGGCAACGCTGCCGACGCCGCCGACGCGACGAGGAACGCGAGCGCGAGCACGTACGAGCCCGGCATCGAGAGTGCGTTGAGGAGCAGGAAGACGGCGAGGCCCCGGAGGCTCCACGAGACCGAGATGAGCAGCCAAGCGGCCCACGCCTCCTTCGTGCAATGCGTGTGCTCGGCAACCCAGCGGCCGAACCGCCAGCGTGCCACGAACCGCCAGCGAGCGATGCGCGGCAGGAAGGCGACGACCGCAGCCGCGGCGATCCCGGCGGCGGCGACGACGGCGAAGCCGGCACGCGTCGTCCAGTGGTGCGAGCCGGCGGCGGCCACCGACGCGAGCGGCGTGAGGGCGGCGTTGTCGAGCATTCCGAGGATGATCAGGCTCAGGCCGAGCGTGCCGATTCCGGTCTTCGTCCCGGGATAGCGCTTGACGATTGCGATCCGGATCGCGTCGTCGAGGCGGCCCGGCAACGCGATCCCGCCCACGCACGCAGCGCCGCCGGCGAAGGCCAGCGCATCCGCGGTCGGCCGCTCGCTCGCGTGGAAGAGCCGCTGCCAGCCCCACGCCTTGAAGGCATAGGCGGCGAGGAAGAGGAGAGCCGAGCCGGACACGAGCACCGGATCGGCGTGATGGATCGGCCAGCCCTTGCCGACGAAGTGGCGGACGCTGACGAACGCGACGGCGAGCAGGACGAGCCCGAAGCCGCCGTTCAGGACCAGCTGAATCTTCCGATTGGAGAGAAGCCGCATCACCGCAGTTACAGCGGTGCTATCGGCGTAGCGATTACGAAGCTGAGTCACTCGAAAGGGGCGGCCGCAGGCGCGGAAGGTAGCAACGTCTCGTGAGAGCCGCGTAAGCGAACGGGCTGCGGGCCGGCGTCGGCAGCTCGTTCCGCCTCGGCGAGGGCCACGGCTGCCTCACGCGCCCGTGGATCGCGCTCGCGCTCGGCCCACTCGCTCGCCTCGCTCACGAGCTCGCGGAGCTCGGCGAGGAGCGACGGCACAGCGGCTCCCTCGCGCTCGAGCGTCTCGATCCGCTCCAGCCGGGCCAGCACCGCGCGCGCCTCCTCCATGTCCCGAGGGTAGGCGGCGATGCGTGACAAGTCTGTTGCAGCTAGCTCGCGCGCTGTTGGAGACTTGCAACCGCACCCGTGACTCCGAGCAGCGCCTCGTCGAGACCGCGCACGAGGCCCGGGCGGTCGCCGTGTAGCAGGATCGCGACGAGCAGCCGCCGCAGCAGCTCGCAGCCGGGCGCGCGCAGCTTCTCGGCGAGGTCGCCGCGCTCCTGCGGCGTCGCGCCCAGCAACGCTGCCCCCCGCATCGCCGCGGCCCACGCTCCGTCGCCCTCGCCGAGCGCAGCTTCCAGCGCGTGACGGAGCTGCTCGCCGCGGAACGGCTCCGACTGGAAGAGCGCCAGCTCCCAGCGGTCGAGGGCGTCGCCGAGCCGCGGATCGTCGTCGGCGACGGCCAGACGGAGCCGCACGTCGCTCGCAACCGAGGCCCGGAACGGGTCGAGCCGCGTCGGTTCGCCGGGAGGCGCCGTCGCGGCGATCGGGAGCACGGGACGGATCCCGTACGGCCGCCAGTCGAGTCGCTCGAACAGGACCGGCCCGGCGGCGACCGGCGCCGAGGTGGCGAGCCGGATCGCAGTCACGGCATCCGCGAGCTCGCCGGGCGCGTCCGGTGCCTCGTTCGTCCCAGTCGCCAGCGACCGCTCGAGCTCGAGCACGCAGATCCGGTCCGGCTCGCGGCCGAACGCCCGCGGCAGGAGCCCCGCGGCCTCCGGCCACATCGCAGAGAGCTCGCCGGTGGCGGCGACGCGCACGCGGATCCCGTCGCCGAGCTCGATCTGCGTTCCGACGGAGAGCCCGATCAGCGGAGCGACCGCGCCGTACGAGTGGCCCTCGCCGTAGAGCGATCCCTCGAGCTCCTCGTACGCACGGGCGAAGGCGGTGTCGTCCCAGTCGAAGCCGCCGCAGCCCTCGGCGGTGCGGACGAGCAGCGGCACGAGCACGCTGCGGTAGACCGCGCGCGCCTCGTCTCGGGTCTCACCCTCGTGGGCGTGGGCGAAGATGCGCGCCGCGGGCTCGCGCAGCAGGTCGGCGACGGCGTCCTGGACGTCGACCCGCGCGAAGAGCCGTTCGGCCCGCGCCTCGACGAAGCCGCGCACGAGCGGCCGGTACTCGTAGAGCGTCGGCCGGCCGTACGAGCCATGCTCCTCGAAGGCGAAGGGGAGGTTGACGCCGTCCTCGAGCTCCCGCGTGAAGACGGCGAAGGCGCCGAGGCAGAAGCGGCGGAGCGTGTCGTGGAGGTGCGGCGCGCGCATCCGAACCGTCTCCTACGACGGCTGTGGACGCGCTCCTACCTCTGGCACTCCGGACACCAGTACGCGGTGCGCGCGTGCTCGCCCTGCGGCGCAGAGCGGACGGTGCCGCCGCAGCGGGGACACAGCCTGCCCACGCGGCGGTAGACGCGCCGCGACGGTCGCCTCCCGTCGAGCGCCGTCCGCATCAGGGAGTGAGCGGACTCGAGCACGGCCAGCAACTCCTCGTCCTCGAGGCCGTCGAGCGGCCGCCACGGCGAGACACGCGCGTCCCAGAGCGCCTCCGCGCGCCAGAGGTTCCCGATCCCGGCCACGAGGCGCTGGTCGAGGAGCGCGTCGCCGACCTCGCGCTCCTGCTGACCGGCCCGCAGGCG
>JAICZB010000260.1 GCA_025933895.1 Thermoleophilia bacterium | reverse complement strand
GCTCGCGCACGCGCTGCCGCGCGTCTTCACGGACGACCCGCGCGTCCTCCACCAGGCGGCGCTTCTCTGGCCGTTCCTCGCGGCGATGCAGCCCATCGGCGGCGCCGTCTTCGCCCTCGACGGCATCCTCATCGGCGCCGGTGACACGCGCTTCCTCATGTGGTCGATGCTCGCCGCGAGCGCGCTCTTCGTGCTGCTCGCCGCGCTCGCGCTCTCCCGCGGCTGGGGTGTCGTCGGGGTCTGGGCGGCACTCGACGTCCTCATCGCGGCCCGGCTAGCGCTCCTCGGCCCCCGCTTCGCGCGCCGCCGTTGGGCGATTGTGGGGTGGCACTAGACTGTGTCGATGGAGGGCCTCGCCGAGCTGCACACCCACCTGGGCGGCTCGGTTTCGTCCGACATCCTCTGGTCGCTCGCCCATCGGCAAGGGATCGCCCTTCCGGTCAAGGACTACTGGGACTTCGACCGGCTCGTGACCGTGTCCGACCCGCGCGGCGTGCCCGATCTCGACGCGCTCGACGCGATCTACCACTGGACGGAGCTGATCCAGTCGAGCCCGGCCGCCGTCGAGGTGTCGGTGCACGGCGCGATCGGCGGGGCGTACCGCTCGCAGGGGATCACGACGCTCGAGCTCCGCTTCAACCCGATGAAGCGGAACCGCGGGGGCGAGCGCGACCTCGACCACATCATCCTCGCCTCGATCCGCGGTCTGGACGTCGCGAGCCTCGAGTATCCCCAGGTGCGCGCGGGCCTGATCCTGATGATGGATCGGACGTTCACGCCGCACCAGAACGAGATCATCGTCGAGAAGGCGATCCGCTGGGCTCCGCGCGGGGTCGTAGGCATCGACATCGCGGGGCCGCGGCCGGGCGGCCAGCGCTACGACTACTCGCAGGTGCAGCCGATGGTCGAGGATGCGCGCGCCGCGGGTCTCGGCGTGACGATCCACGTCGGCGAGGAGGGAGGCGAGATGGGTCGCGCCGAGATCGGCGAGGTGCTCGAGCTCCTGCGCCCCGACCGCATCGGGCACGGGATCCTCGCGGCCGGCGACACCGACCTGATGAAGGAGCTGCGCGAGCAGGAAGTCGTCCTCGAGATCTGCCCGACCTCGAACCTCCTGACGAAGTCGCTGGCGGACGAGGGCGCGGTGCGGGACGTCTTCCGCACGTTCGTCGACAACGATGTCCTCTTCACGATCGCGACGGACGGGCCGGAGATGATGCGCACGCACCTCCGCGACGAGTTCGACCTGCTACTGCGCATCGGCGCGCTGACACAGGACGAACTCGCCGAGGCAAATGCGCGCGGGCACGAGGCGAGCTTCGTCGGCGGAGCGCACGCCGCCAGCCCGAATACTCCCGTCGGCCGATAGCTCGGTTTCGGGCTCGGCCGTAGCGTGCCGGGCCATGAGAGGCAGCGACGAGGCAAGACCCGACCTGACCGAGCGCCAGCTCCAGATCGTTGTGCTGATCGCGCGCGGGTGCTCGAACGAAGAGGTCGGAGAGCGTCTCGGCATATCGCCCAGGACGGCGAAGGCGCACTCCGATGTGCTGCGCCAGAAGCTCGGCGTGCCGAGGCGGCGGCAGATTCCTGCCGCATTCAAGGCGCTCACCGGCGAGGACCCCCTCGCGCGTGAGCTTGCGCCGGCCCTTGCCGGCGCCGGGGGCTGACGGCGACCCGCGCTCGGGCCCTACCCCGAGCGCGGGCCCCCCGCTTTGCGGCAGTCGCGACAGGCGGATAGCAGAGGAGTAGGGTCCTCCGATCTCGGGTGTCAACCGCCCGGCAGGGGAATGGTGGAGACGATCACAGCTGCGGCGTCGCCGGCCCTCGATCACATCATCGAGCGCCCGAGGCTGATCGCGCGGCTCGACGAGGGAGGCGGCTCGCGCGTCTCGGTCCTGGCCGCCCCCGCCGGCTACGGAAAGACCACGCTCGCACGGCAGTGGTCGCAGCGGCAGGCCGGCCCCGTCGCGTGGTATCGCACGACGCGGGCTTCCGGGGACGTGGCGCTGCTCGCCGTGCAGCTGGACGAGTTGCTCGCGTCGATCGCTCCCGAGCTGCCGCACGAGCCGCACAAGGTCGCATCGATCGCCTCGGTCAACCCGAGCCCGAAGCCTCTCGGCCGCGCAATCCTCCGCACCTTCGAGAGCCTGCCGCGTGACGTCCTCGTCGTCGCAGACGAGTGGGAGTCGGCAGGGACGAACGAGGCCGAGGAGCTGCTGTCGATGCTCGTGGAGGGACTCGACATCCGCTTCCTGATCACGACGAGAACGCAGCCCGACTGGTTCACGCCGCGGCTCGAGGTGTACGGCGAGGGGCTGGAGATCGGGATGGACGAGCTCGCAATGACCGACGACGAGGCGACGAAGGTCCTCGCCGCCGTCGGAGCCGTGAGCGGCCGAGCACGGCTCATGCGGACCGCCGACGGATGGCCCGCCGTCCTCGGGCTCGCGGCGCTGAGCGGCGACGTCGACTTCACGTCCAGCCACCTCCTCTCGCACACGCTGTACGACTTCCTGGCGAGCGAGCTACTCGCAGCCGTCGGGGAGGGCACGCAGGAAGCGCTCATGCTGCTCGCCGTCGCGTCGGTGACGGACATCGAGGTGGCACGTTCCCTTCTCGGCGGTGCGGACGACGCGATCGAGGAGGCGATGGCGCGCGGCCTCCTGGCCGTCACGGACCGGAGGTCGCTCTCGATCCATCCGCTGCTGCGAGAGCTGTTGATCGGACGATTCGACGCGGCCGATGCGGAGGCGCGTGCAGCTCTGCTGGTGCGATGGCGGAGACTCTTCGACGCTCGCCGCTGGGACGAGGCGCTGTGCGTCGCCGAGGTCACACGTGACGCGTCGTTCGCCACGGAGGCGGTCGGGGCAGTGCTGGACGACCTCCTGGCGGCGGGGCGCACGAGCAGCCTGCAACGGTGGGTGGCCGCCGCGCGCACCGCGGGAGCCGAGGGCGGCCTGATCGACTACGCCGAGAGCGAAGCGCTGCTGAGAGCCGACGAGCTCGACAAGGCCATGGCCCTCGCCACGCAAGCGACGCGCTCGCTCGACGGAGACCTCGCAGCGCGCGCCCACCTGGTAGCCGGCCGCTCCGCCGACCTGATGGACCGCTGGCAGGTAGCGGAGGAACATGTAGACGCTGCGACCTCGCTGGCGGACACCCAGGCAACCCGCGAGGGAGCCCTGTGGCTGCACTACCTGGCGGGGCTCGCACCCGAGATGCCCGACCTGCGAGATCGCCTCGAGCATTTCAAGCGAGATGCGCG
>JAICZB010000187.1 GCA_025933895.1 Thermoleophilia bacterium | reverse complement strand
GGGATGAAGGTCGCTTCCGCCTCTTCCGGAAGCTGAGCTATCCTCGGAGCCGGCGCCGCCGTGGCGCCGATCTCGCATGCGGACGACGTTGAAGCGCGGAATCGGGCGGGCCGGCGGCCCGAACGGCAATGGCAACGGCCATGCGGCACTGCCGCCGTTGTTCGGCCCGATCGTGCGCTACCGGCAACCGGATCCGCCTCGCCGGTCGCTGGTCGGCGTCCTCCTGCGCGGCTTCGGCTGGCTCGTGCTCGCGATCGTCGTGGTGGCGACGGGCGCGGCCGGTGGGATCTATCTGTACGGGCACGAGGCCCTCAGCGCGGTGGGGCCGCGCAGCCCGGACCTCAAGAAGATCGTGAAGAACAAGCAACTGACCGCTATCCCCTCGCCGTCCCAACCGGCGATCGCGCTCGTCGCAGGCTACGACGTCCGCGGCGCGCCCAAGGGCCCGAATCCGTATGCCGGCTCCAACTCCGACACCCTGATGCTGCTCCGGGCCAACCCGAAGAACGACACGCTCTCGCTGCTCTCGTTCCCGCGCGATCTGTACGTGCCGATCTACTGCAACGGGGACACGGTCTACACGCACAGCCGCATCAACTCGGCCTGGTCGCTCTGCAGCAACGGTCCGGCGGCGACCCTCGACACGATGGAGAAGCTGACCGGCCTCCACATCAACTACCTGATCACGCTCGACTTCCACGCGTTCACGCAGGTCGTCGACCACCTGCACGGCATCTACCTGAACGTCGACCGCCGGTACTTCATCGCTCCGAACACGGGCACGTCGGCGATCAACCTCCATCCGGGCTACCAGAAGCTCGACGGCGCCGAGGCGCTCTCGTACGTCCGCTACCGCCACACCGACAGCGACATCTACCGCACCGGCAGGCAGCAGCTCTTCCTCGATGCGCTGAAGAGCCGGGTCAAGACGAGCCTCTCGATCTTGAACGCGGTCAAGATAGTCGGAGACCTGAAGCACAACGTCGAGATCGCGAGGGGCGGCGGCGGTTCCGTGACTCCGGAGGAGCTCAAGTCGTACCTCGGCCTCCTCTCCGGCCTGCCGCCCGGGCACCTCTTCCGCAACTCGATCCCGCTCAACGACTTCCAGAACATCGTCGTCGGAGGGGCCGACATGCTTCAGACCTCCCCGAGCTCGATCGCGGCCGCGGTGCACAGTTTCCGCTACCCGGACGTTCGCGATGCCGGAGTCGTCAACGATCAGTTCGGCGGTCACAAGAAGACCGTGAAGAAGCAGCAGCCCAAGCTGGCGAAGCAGGCGATCTCCGTGCTCGTCCTCAACGCGGGCAAGACGGCCGGCGAGGCCGCGAACACGAGCTTCCTGCTCACGAGGCGCGGCTACTCGACGAAGTCGCTGCCGTCGGGCGAGGTGGCCGACGCGCCGAAGGTGCAGAGCGACACGACCGTGTACTACGACCCGGTCCAGCCGAACGCGCAGCGGGCCGCGCAGCAGCTACGGCCGCTGTTCGGCTCGCACACCAGGGTCGCTCAGATGACGACGACCATCGCGGGGTTTGCGAAGCAGGCCGGGAACCCGTTGACCGTCGTCACCGTCGGGACGAGCTTCGGCGGCAGGCTCGTCGTCCACACGCGTCCGAAGGTGCAGCCGAAGCAGCCGCCGCAGGTGAGTGACGGCGCGGCGATGACGGCCCCGGGACTGCGCCAGGTCTACGACCAGGTGCACTTCCCGCTGATGGTGCCGCACAAGGTCGCGCGGGGCTCGGCACTTTCGTCCGACGAGGGCGTCCGCGCCTTCAAGCCGCTGAAGAACCAGCACGAGGTCGCGCTCACCTTCAACATCAACGGAGGCGAGGAGTACTGGCAGATCGAGGAGAGTACGTGGAGCTCGGCGCCGATCCTCCAGAACCCGACCGGCTCGATCCCGTACCGCGGCGGGAAGCTCCTGCTTTACTCGATCAGCGGCAACCTCCAGATGGTCGCCCTCCGCACGAAGGGCGCGACGTACTGGGTCGTGAACACGATCCTCAACCAGCTCTCGAACTCGACGATGATCGCCATCGCGAAGAGCCTCAGGCCGCTCAAGCGCTGATCGGATTACCCTAGGGCCGTGGCGAGGATCGGGATCTTCGGGGCCGGCTACGTCGGCCTCGTCACCGGAGCGTGCTTCGCGGATCTCGGCCACGAGGTCGTCGTCCGCGACGTCCTGCCCGAGCGCATCGAGCGGCTGCGGGCGGGGGAGGTGCCGATCTACGAGCCCGGCCTCGAGGAAGTGCTCGAGCGCTGTCGCGACCGCATCTCGTTCGCGCTCGAGGTGGGGGAGGCCGTCGACGGCGCCGACTTCCTCTATGTCGCTGTGGGAACACCGCCGACGTACTCCGGCGACGCCGACCTCTCCGCCGTCTGGACGGTCGTGGACGAGATCCCGGAGGACGTGCCGGGCCGCCCGCTGCTCGTGATGAAGAGCACCGTCCCGGTCGGCACCGGCGCGACGGTGCGCGCGCGGCTCGACGCGCGCGGCCTCGAGAACGTCGGCTACGTCTCGAACCCCGAGTTCACCGCGGAGGGAACCGCGGTCGCGGACTTCATGCATCCCGACCGCGTCGTCGTCGGCGCCTTCGACCCGGCCGACGGGGAACGCGTCGTCGAGCTCCACCAGGGGATCGAGACGGAGCTCCTGCGCATGGACGTCGCCTCGGCGGAGCTCGTGAAGCTCGCGGCCAATGCCTTCCTCTCGACGCGCATCAGCTTCATCAACGAGATCGCGAACGTCTGCGAGCTCGTCGGCGCCGACGTCGTCGAGGTCGCGCGCGGCGTCGGCCTCGACCACCGGCTCGGGCCGCATTTCTTCCGGGCCGGCATCGGCTTCGGCGGCAGCTGCTTCCCCAAGGACGTCACCGCACTGAAGCAGCTCGCCGGCAACTCGGGCTACCCGTTCCTGCTGCTGCAGGCGGTCTGGGAGGTGAACGAGCTCCAGAAGCGGCGCGTGGTGCAGAAGCTCCAGCAGCGGCTCGGCAGCCTGCGCGGGCGCACCGTCGCGCTGCTCGGGTTGGCGTTCAAGCCGAACACCGACGACATGCGCGAGGCACCGAGCCGGATCATCGCCTACCGCCTCCTCGCGGAAGGCGCCGAGGTGCGCGCCTGGGATCCGATCGCGCGGCCCGACGACCTGCAGGGAGTCGAGATCTGCGACTCCGTCCTCGACGCGGTCCGCGGCGCCGACGCCGCCGTGATCGTCACCGAGTGGGCCGAGCTGCGCGAGCTCACGACTGCCGAGGTCCGAGACGCGATGGCGAGACCGCTCATCGTCGACGGCCGGAACCTCCTCGACCCTGCCGCCGCGGCGGCCGCCGGGTTCGAGTACGAGGCGATCGGCCGACCCACCAAGGCGACGCCCGGGGGAGTCAATGGCAGTCCGCAGCCGTCTCGCGATCGCGAGCTGAACACCTGATGGAGGCACTCCTCCTTGCGGGGGGCAAGGCGGAGCGACTGGGCGAGGCGGCGCAGGGATTGCCGAAGCCGCTCGTTCAGGTCGCAGGATTCCCGCTCGCCGAGTACACGGTCGCCCGCCTGGCCCACAGCGGCGTGACGCGTGTCATCGTCGCCTGCCGCGCTGGAGACGAGGATGCATTCGTCAACGCGCTCGCCGGCCTTGGCGCCGAGGTCGATGCGGTGGGGGAGGACGAGCCGCTCGGCCGCGGCGGAGGGTTCCGGCTCGCAGCCACGCGACGCCGGGAAGAAGGGCCTGTGCTCGCGCTCAACGGCGACGAGCTCCTCGACGTCGACTTCCGCGCTCTCCTCTCCGAGCACGAGGCGAGCGGCGCGGCCGGGACGATCGTCGTCGCGCAGGTGCGCTCGCCGTTCGGGGTCGTCGAGGTCGAGGGCGACGGCACGATCAGCGGCTTCCGGGAGGCGCCGGTGCTCGAGCACTGGGTCAACTCCGGCGTCTACGTCCTCGGCGAGGACGCGCTCGCGCTGCTGCCCGAGAAGGGCGACCACGAGGCCTCCACGTTTCCGCAGCTGGCGAGCGAGCGCAGGTTGCACGCGCATCGTCACGAAGGCGTCTGGCTCACGGTGAACACGCCGAAGGATCTCCGCCGCGCGTCCGAGTTTCTCGAGGCACATCCCGACTGGCGGCCGCAAAGGCAGCTGGCGTGAGCGTCGACTCGCCGAACTACGGCTCGCTCGACCGCTTCTCCTTCGAGACGCGCCGGGTCGAGAAGCCGTGGGGCTGGGAGCTGATCTGGGCCCACGCCGACGCCTACGTCGGGAAGATCCTCTTCGTGCGCGCGGGCGAGTCGCTCTCGCTCCAGTTCCATCGGGAGAAGGACGAGAGCTGGTACGTCGAGAGCGGCCGCGCGCGGCTGGAGCTCGGCGAGACGGGCCAGGAGGCGCTCGACGAGGAGGTCGTCACCGCCGGCGCGTGCTTCCGCTTCCGGCCCGGCACCGTGCACCGCGTGACCGCGCTCGAGGACACGACGATCCTCGAGGTCTCCACGCCGCACCTGGACGACGTCGTCCGGCTCGAGGACCGCTACGGACGCGAAGGCACCAGCGAAGCCTGAGCGGATCCTTCGCTGGGACGGCTGCGTCAACGTCCGCGACCTCGGCGGCCTGCCGCTCATCGGCGGCGGCGAGACCGCTTACCGCGTCGTCGTGCGTGCCGACTGGTTGCCCGGCCTGAGCGAGGAGGGTCGTCGGGCGCTCGTCGAGTACGACGTCTCGCTGATCGTCGACCTGCGACCCGATCGCGAGCACGAGCGCGACGGGATCGACCCGCTGCCGGTGCCGGTGGTGCGCCAGGGGATGGATCCTCGTCCCGTGCGCGCCGCGTGGGACTGGCCCTCGATGCGGGAGGCCTATTTCGCCCTCGCCGATCACTACCGAGCCGAGCTTGCACAGGCGCTAACGGCGCTCGGCGAGGCCGAGCCGCCCGCCGCGATCCACTGCGCCGGCGGCCGCGACCGCACCGGGATCGCCTGCGGAATGGCGCTCTGGCTCGCCGGTGTCGAGCCGGACACGATTGCCGCGGATCACGCGCTGAGTGACGAGAGCTGGGCGCCGCACAACGACGCGTGGCTCGCGGAGGCGTCGGACGAGCAGGAACGCGAGCGGCGCAACCGGATCCTGCAGCCGGCCGGCCGAACGCTCGCCGAGGTGCTCGAGGAGATCGAGGCGACCGACGGGATCCGAAACCGGCTCCTCGCCGCAGGCGCCGACGAATCCGCGCTCGACCGGCTCGTCGCGCGGCTGCGGGGCGAGC
>JAICZB010000248.1 GCA_025933895.1 Thermoleophilia bacterium | reverse complement strand
TCGCTCAGCAGCGTCCCCGGGCCATGCGGGCCCCGACCCACGCGAACTGCTCGGTCCGGAAGCGCCCGCGCCAGTGCGTCAGCCGCTGCACGCCGCGGCCGTCCGGGCGCATCACGAACAGGTTGCCGGGCCGGCCGAGGAGCGCTCCGGATTCGGTCCCGGGATGCAGCGTGCAGAGCACGTCACCGCACTTGAAGACGATGAACCCGTGCGCCCACCAGGGCCGCGCCGGCGCGCCGCGTGCTGCGACTCCGCCGGCCCACGCGATCGCGAGCAGGGCGGCCACTCCGAGAAACGCCAGGAGTCTGACGACTCGATACACGACACCTGCCTTACGCGCGAGCGGCTCCGGGCGGTCCCGTACGCATCGGGTCGCGGAGTACTCTCGGTGGATGGAGGACGACGGCAGGCTTGCCGGCGCGGCTCTGCGCACCGTCTTCATCGCGCTGATGCTCGGCATGTTCCTGGCCGCGCTCGACCAGACGATCGTCTCCGTCGCGCTGCCGACGATCGTCGGCGACCTCGGCGGGCTCGACCACCTCTCCTGGGTGGTGACCTCGTACCTGCTGGCCTCGACGGTCTCGACACCGCTCTACGGCAAGCTCGGCGACATGCTCGGGCGCAAGCCCGTCTTCCTCGCCGCGATCCTCATCTTCCTTGCCGGCTCGATGCTCGCGGGGCTGTCGCAGTCGATGGGCGAGCTGATCGGCTTCCGCGCGCTCCAGGGGATCGGCGCGGGCGGGCTCATGGTCGGCGCGCAGGCGATCATCGCGGACATCGTCTCGCCCCGCGACCGGGGCCGCTACATGGGCCTGATCGGCTCGGTCTTCGCGGTCGCGTCGGTCGCCGGACCGCTGATCGGCGGCTTCCTCGTCGACAGCCTCTCGTGGCGCTGGGTCTTCTACGTCAACATGCCCGTCGGCGCTCTCGCGGTGCTGATCGTGAGCACCCGCCTGCATCTGCACACGCCGCACACGCGCCATCGCATCGACCACATCGGCTTCGCCCTGCTCAGCGGCGGCGTCGGAGCGCTGATCCTGCTCACGACCTGGGGCGGCGTCCAGTACGGCTGGGGATCGACGACGATCGTCGGGCTCGGTGTCGCGGGCGTCATCCTCCTCGCCGTGTTCGGCTGGTGGGAGTCGCGCGCGGCCGAGCCGATCCTGCCGCTGCACCTGTTCCGCTCCTCGGTCTTCAGCGTCGCGAACGCGATGGGCTTCACGATCGGAATGGCGATGTTCGGCGCGATGATCTTCATCCCGCTCTTCCTGCAGATCGTGTACGGCGTGACGGCGAAGAGCTCCGGCCTGCGGATGGTGCCGCTCATGGCCGGACTGCTGGTCGCGGCGATCCTCTCGGGCCGGGCGATCAGCCGCATCGGCCGTTACAGGGCCTTCCCGATCGCCGGTACCGCTGTGCTCGTGATCGGCATGTTCCTGCTGTCGCTGCTCACCGTGAGCACGCCGTCGTGGGTCGCTTCCGCCTACATGGTCGTCGTGGGCGTCGGGCTCGGGCTCGTGATGCAGGTGCTCGTGCTCGTCGTCCAGAACGACGCGCGGCCGCAGGAGATCGGCGTCGCCACCTCGTCCGCCACGTTCTTCCGCGGCGTGGGCGGCGCGTTCGGTGTCGCGATCTTCGGAGCGATCTTCGCCTCGCGGCTCGCGAACCGGCTGGCCGGACTGCCGCGCACCGTCACCGCGCACCTCGGCAGCGGCGTCCAGCTCAACCCCGCTCAGATCGATCGGTTGCCGCCGACGGTGCGTGAGGAAGTGCTGCACGCGTTCTCCCACTCGCTCAGCGGTGTCTTCCTCTTCGGAATGGCACTGGCGCTCGTACCCTTCGTCCTTTCCTGGTTCCTCAGGGAGGTGCCGCTGCGGACGACGATCGCGCGTGCGGCCGAAGGCGCACCGCCCGAGCCGTCCGGCCGGCTCGCGTGGGAGTCCACCACCGAGCCCTAGTCGCCGAGAAAGCGGAGCGCCGCCTGCGCGGCGTGGTAGCCGCACATGCCGTGCACGCCGCCGCCCGGCGGCGTAGAGGAGGAGCAGAGGAAGACGCCGGGCAGCGGCGTCGAGTACGGGGAGATCCGCGCGACGGGCCGGGTGAAGAGCTGCGAGAGGGTCGCCGCCCCGCCGTTGATGTCCCCGCCGACGTAGTTGGGATTGTGGCGCTCGAGTGCGGCCGGGCCGAGCGCCGAGCGGGCGAGGATCCGCCGGCGGAAGCCGGGCGCGAACCGCTCGACCTGCCGTTCCATCCGCGCGGTCATGTCGACGGTCGAGCCGTTGGGGACGTGGCAGTAGGCCCAGGCGGTGTGCCGTCCGGCAGGCGCGCGCGTCGGGTCGAAGAGGCTCTGCTGGGCGAGGAGGACGTACGGGCGCTCGGCGAGCTCGCCCCGCCCCGGCGCCGCCTCCGACGCCGCGATCTCCTCGAGCGTGGCGCCGAGATGGACGGTCGCCGCGCGGGTGCACTCCTCGGCGCGCCACGGAATCGGCCCGTCGAGCGCCCAGTCCAGCTTGAACACGCCCGGTCCGTAGCGGTAGCGCTCGAGCCGACCGCGATACCGCGCAGGCAGCCGGTCGCCGGCCAGTTCGAGCAGGCCGCGCGGCGTCACGTCTAGGAGGATCGCGCGCGCGCCGCCGAGCTCCGCGAGCGACTCGACTCTGTGTCCCGTCTCGATCTCGCCCCCGAGCGAGCGAAGGTAGGAGGCGAGCGCGTCGGAGAGGCGCTGCGAGCCGCCGCTCGGAAACGGCCAGCCGACGGCATGGCCCAGCAGCCCGAGCATGAGCCCGAACGCGGCGCTGGGAGGTCGCCCGAGCGGCAGCATCGAGTGGGCGGCCAGTCCTGCGAAGAGGCCGCGCGCCTTCGCGCCGCGGAGCGAGAGCCGCGCCAGCGTCGTCGCGGGAGGCGCCGCCCGCGCCCCGAACCTCGCGAGCGCGACCGGATGCGCAGGGAGATGCAGCGGCGCGAGCACGTCCTCGAGCAGCGGCTCCGCGTCGCGGACGAGCGGCGCGAAGAGCCGGCGCCAGCGCTCTGCGTCGTCGCCGAGCGTCGACGCTGCCGCCTCGCGCGAGCGCTCGAGCAGGGCTGCGGTTCCGTCATCGAACGGGTGCGCGAGCGGCGCCGGGGACTCGACCCAGTCGAGGCCATGCTCGGCGAGCGGCAGCGTCCGGAACAGCGGCGACGCGATCCCGAGCGGATGGATCGCCGAGCAGACGTCGTGGACGAACCCGGGAAGCGTCAGCTCGGCCGAGCTGGCGCCGCCGCCGACGGCGTGGGCCGCCTCGACGACCCGCACCGACAGTCCCTCCCGCGCGAGCACCACCGCGGCGGCGAGGCCGTTCGGCCCTGCGCCGACGACGACTGCGTCAGACATCGCAGGAGCCTAGAGGCTTGATGTGCTGATGCGCATCGAGCCTCTAGTAACCGGCCACCGGCCGTTGTAGCCTCCCCCGGTCGGGCAAGCGAGGGCGAACAAAGGAGTCAGACGATGGCGGCAGTGCGGCGCGGAGCGTGGGTGGCCTTGAAGTACGTGACCTCGCTCTTCTTCCTCGGGGTGGTTGTCCAGTTCTTTCTCGTCGGGTACGGCCTGTTCGCCATGAAGCACGGCGCGACGATCGACAATGCGAAGTCGCTCGACTCGCACCG
>JAICZB010000049.1 GCA_025933895.1 Thermoleophilia bacterium | reverse complement strand
CCGCTCGCTCGAACTCCTCCCGCCCGCAGCCGTCGGTCGCACATCCGTCGCCCACTCAGGCAACCTGAAGCGAGGCGACCGCCTGGGTGGACTCATCCACGAATACAGCTACGCGGCATGACCGACTTTTCGAACCCCACAGGTTTGTGAAGCCCTCTCGCGGACTCGAACCGCGGACCCCCTCCTTACCATCGCATGTGCGGCCTCGAGTATTGAGCCCTTCTCTGTAGTGAGCGGTTTTTGGGGGTGTCCCATTTGCCATTGTTTGCTACCGGTTGGGCCCGCTGGGCTCCATAAATGCTCCATTCATTCGCCGGAATTCGCTGATGGTCAAAGCGAAGCACGAGGAGGACGAACGCCGCCTTGAGGAGTGCTGGCTGGTTGTCATGCCCATGATCCGCGGCAGGCGGCGCCGCAGCATCGGCGCAGGGGTTAAACCCAGGTTGATCTTGACGTCAACCCGCGAGTGGGCGGAAGCCAGGTCCGCCAGCGTTACCTAGGTAAGAATCGCCGTCACACCCATCGGGTAGGACGGGTCGTCGCGGTGGGGCCCCGGCCACTCGAGGAGATCCTGCGTAGCCGTGCGTCACCGGTCGGTCTGAGAGTGGCGCCCTTCTCGCGTTGCAGATGAGTGACCGTCGAGTGTCGCGTTGATCAAGATCCGGACGTCCTGGCGCCCGGGTGGCTCGCCAAATCCGAGCGCCGCGGTCGTTTCGCGTTCGAACAGCTCGAATGTGTCGGCGGTTGCAACGAGTGCGCGGGCGACGTCGTCCTTGTCGTAGCGGGCGTATGTGTCACGCATGGAGTCAAGGGCGCGTGGGTCGGCCCACTGCTCGAAGAAGCGTGCTTCGTGCCAGATGTCGACGGTCGGGTTTCGCGCGCGGGCATGCCAACCGAGGAGGGCGATCAGTCGTTCCTTGAGGTACCCGTCGACGGAGCGGGTTGCCATCAGAAGCTCGCCACGTGCGAGCTTCTTGGCCGTCCAGAGGGCGTGGTACCAGAAGTCGGCGCCGTGTTCGCGAAGCACGTGTGAGTCGGGCAACGTCTGGGTCGGGCGGCGGACGGAGAGGGCGCGTGCGGTCGTTTCGGCGAGTCGGAGTTTGTCCAGGAGCACCCGGTTGCCGCGTGCGAGCACACCGGCAGCATCGGGATGGTCGACCGCTCGCTCGAAGGCGTCGAGCGTGAAGACGGCGATATCGACGTCGAGACCGGTCTCGAACAGGATGCGGCGCTCGACCGTCCCGCCGATCGGGGTCGGCTCGAGGAGCGTCAGGATCGGACGGCCGAATGCTTCGAGCCAGTGTTCGTCTCTGAGGTAGCGGTCGGGATGGTCGACGACGAGGAGCAGGTCGATGTCGGACCATTGGTCGGCCGGTATTTCGGTGCGAGCACGCGAGCCGACGAGCAGCACGCCGTGGACGTCGTCGCGGTGTTCGGCCCATTCGACGAACTGCGTGAGGAAGACGTCGATGCTCACTGCGCGTTCTCGGCGTAGCGGCGGAACGCGTCGAAGCCGGCCCGCCAGGCGGCGTCGATGTCGGCGCTCGGTGGGAAGCGGTCATTCAGCTCGAGGATCGTCATTCCATGCGCGAAGGCCCAGAGTGCGCGTCCGGCGTCGGGGTCGTCGCCGACCAGCAGCCGCGCCGGCAGGCTGGCCCGCTCTTCGACTCCCGGCACGAGCAGGTCGCGTTGCAGTGGCTGTTCGGTCATGAGCCGGTAGAGATGCGGGTGGTCCTTCGCGTAGCGGCGATAGATCGCGACCATGGTCCCGACCGGGTCGGCGTGCTCGAGAGCCGCTTCGAACTCGTCGGCGAGCTCTTCGAAGACGGTCGAGACGATCGCGTGCTCGAGTGCCTGCTTGTCCGGAAGATGCTTGTAGATTGAGGATGCCCGAATCCCGACGCGGTCCGCGAGCCTGCGCATCGAAAGGCCGGCCGGCCCTTTTTCTTCGAGCAGTTGCCGCGCGACCGCCACGATCTCGCGGGCCCTCGGGCTCAACTCCGTTGTCACGCCTGCGCCTCCTTGACAAGCTAACGCCGTTAGCCTACCATGGCTAACGGCGTTAGCAAGAACAGAAACAGGAGGGCGGGATGTCGACGCCGGTTCGTGTCCAGCTATGGGGGTTCGTGAATGCGTTTCTCGTTCCCGAGGAAGACGGGTTCACGCTCGTCGACACAACCCTGCCGCGCGGCGCGAAGAAGATTTTGGCTGCGGCGCGCGACGCGGGGACTCCGGTGAAACGGATCGCGTTGACGCATGCACACGGGGATCACATCGGCGGCCTGGACCGGTTGGTTCGCGAATTGCCCGACGTCGAGGTCGTCATCGGCGCCCGTGATGCGCGGCTGATGGCTAAGGATTTCTCACTCGATCCGGGCGAACCGCAGGTGCCGATCCGCGGCGACCTTCGCGGCTGTGAGACGCGCCCGACCCGGACCGTGTCCGAGGGTGACCGGCTCGGGTCTCTCGAGGTGGTCGCGAGCCCGGGACACACACCCGGCCATGTCGCCTTCCTCGACCCTCGCGACAGCACGCTCTATTGCGGCGACGTCTTCTCGACGCGCGGCGGCATCGAAACGTCGGCGCGCGCGAACCCTCGCTTCCCGCTCGTGGTGATGGGCACCTGGCATCGCCCGACCGTGGTCGTGAGCGCGCAGAAGCTTCGCGACCTCGAGGCGGCGCGGCTCGCGCCCGGCCACGGTCCGATCCTCGACAAACCGGCCGCCGCAATGGACGCGGCGATCGCGCGGGCTCGCCACGCGTTGAAGAATTGATCACCTGGGGAGTCGATTGGAAGGAGCTGAGATGCACTGGAAACTTGAGACTCCGGGCGAGGCAATCGCAGCAGCTCTCCGCAGAGCCGAGCGATGAAATTGGCCGTCTACGCCATCTCCGCGCCTTTGATCGCGGAGTCCGTCTTCGCGCCGCTCAACCTGTGGCGCGGACGGACTGTTGCGAACTGGATTCGCTTCACCGGCCTGTCGGCGCGTAGTGCGCGCATGGTGGCCGCGCCCGTGAAGCTTCTCGCGGCACTGCTGCTGATTGCCGGCCTGATCTGGCGGCCGCTCGACCTGGTCGCCGCCGCAGCGGTGCTCGCGATCGCGCTCTTCTATCTCTTCCGGCTCGGCCATCCAGCCCGGCGCGCTGCTGACGGGATCGTCGCCTTCACCGTCTTCGGCGCGCTCGCCGCCGCCCTGCTTGCCGTCCAGTTGCTGCGCTGACGACTTCCCAACCACGAGAGGAGCCAGAAAGATGAGCACGCCCAACGAGGGGATTAGTCCCTTCCGCGTCGAGATCGCGGCTGCGCAGCTGAACGACTTGCGTGACCGGTTGGCGCGGACGCGCTGGCCGCAGCAACTTCCCGGGGAGCCGTGGCGGCGCGGCGTGCCGGTCGACTATCTGCGGCAGCTCGTCGCGTACTGGCGCGACGGCTACGACTGGCGCCGGCAGGAGGCGCAGCTGAACGAGCAGCCGCAGTACACGACGCCGATCGATGGCCAGACGGTGCACTTCCTCCACGTCCGCTCGCCCGAGCCCGACGCGTTGCCGCTCGTCCTCACTCACGGCTATCCCAGCTCGGTCGTCGAGTTCCTCGACGTGATCGGGCCGCTCGCAGACCCCGCGAGCCACGGCGGCGACCCCGCCGACGCCTTTCACGTCGTCGTCCCGTCGCTTCCTGGCTTCTGTTTCTCGAACCCGGTGCTCGAGGCTGGCGGCGAGCCGCGCCGCACCGCAGCGCTGTGGGGAGAGTTGATGCACCGCCTCGGCTATGACCGCTACGGAGCGCAGGGCGGAGACATCGGCTCAGCCGTCTCGGACGCTCTCGGCCGGCTCCATCCCGACCGAGTCGTTGGCGTCCATCTCAACAGTGATCCGCTCGGCGTCGCTTTCTTCGGGCCGCCGATCGAAGTGCCCGAAGCCGGCACACCAGCGCACGAGGCGTTGAGCGAGCGGCAACGGCGCCGCCTCGAACGCGCGGCACGCGTGCAACGGGAAGGCAAGGGCTACCTCGAGATCCAGTCGACGCGTCCACAAACCCTCGCCTACGCGTTGACGGACTCACCCGTGGGGCAGCTCGCCTGGATCGTCGAGAAGTTCCAGGAGTGGACGAACTTCGAGCACGAGTTCCCCGAGGACGCCGTCGACCGCGATCGGCTTCTGACCAACATCAGCCTCTACTGGTTCACCGGTAGCGGTGCGACCGCAGCCAACTTCATCTTCGAAGCCGGCGACGAAGAAGACTGGGCGCCTGGGCCGGTGGGGGTGGGCTGGGCAGTCTTCGACGCCGACGAAACCGTCAGGAACACCTTCGACCCCGAGCGGTCGATCGAGCACTGGTCTGAATACGAACGAGGCGGCCACTTTGCCGCCCTGGAAGCGCCCGACCTGCTCGTCGACGACGTTCGCACCTTCTTTCGAACGCTACGTTGAGCCGGCCGGAATCGCACCCGAAGCCGTGCTCGACCGGCGCACCCTCAACCGAACGCTGCTCGCGCGCCAGTCGCTGCTCGAGCGCGTCGACGCCGATCCACTCGACATGGTCGAACGGCTCGTCGGGATGCAGGCGCAGGTTCCGCTCGACCCGTACGTGGGGTTGTGGTCGCGGCTTCGTTCGTTCGACCCGAATGAGCTCGGGGAGGCGCTGCTCGCGCGCCGCGCGGTGCGCATGACGTTCCTGCGCTCGACGCTTCATCTCGTCAGCAGCGATGACGCGCTCCGGCTGCGGCCGCTGCTGCAGCAGATGCTCGAGCGAGCGTTCGCGTCGAGCCCTTTCGCTCGCGCGCTCGACGGCGTCGATCTTCGGCCGGTGCTCGCGGGCGGCAGCGAATTGCTCGAGCAGGAGCCGAGAACGATCGCGCAACTTCGCGATGCCCTCGGTGCGGAGTGGCCCGCCTGTGACGCGAAGGCGCTCGCGTACGCCGTCCGCTACCTCGTCCCCCTCGTCCAGATCACGCCGCGCGGCGTCTGGGGCCGGACGCTGCAACCGACGGTGACGACGCTCGCCACCTGGCTGGACGACCGTGCCGGCGAGGTGGCGACCGCCGACGATCTCGTCCTTCGCTACCTGCGTGTCTTCGGCCCGGCGACCGCCGCCGACATTCGCACTTGGTCATGGCTCACCGACATCCAACGCGTCCTCGAGCGCCTTCGGCCCTGTCTGCGTGCCTACAAGGACGAGCACGGCCGCACCCTCTTCGACGTCGAGGACGGCGTGATCGCCGAATCCGACACTCCGGCGCCGGTCCGCTTACTACCCGAGTACGACAACGTCTTCCTCTCCCACGCAGACCGCAGCCGCATCGTCAACAACGTGCAGTGGAACAGCTCCTTCCGAAACCGCGGCGCCCTCCTCGCCGACGGCTTCCTCGCCGGAGCCTGGAAGCTGACCCGAGAGAAGACGCACGCAACCCTCGAGATCAACGCTCGCACTCACATCTCGCGCCAGCAACGCGCCGACATCCGCAAAGAAGCACAAGAGCTGCTTGCATTTCTCAGCCCCGATGCGGCAACGCAGCGTCTCATCTGGAGATGAGCGCGCGGCCGTCGAAATCCCCGATCGATGTCGCCGATGACCATGTAGTCATCTCTCGTCCGCCGTGGCGCAGAGCTTCGTGTCGGGCTCCCTCTCGAGCTGAGCCTGGATCACCCTGGTGGAAGATCGAGCCCGACCACACGGTACGCCCATGAGGTGAGGCGGCGTTCTTCGTGGCGGGTGGGGATCACTTTGGGTTGTCCCGGGCAGCATCTCGGCGAGGGGGTCGGCTCGAAAGGAGTGACCCTTGATGCAGCAACAGGGACAGGTATTCCAGCTCGCCTCCGGGAGCGGGGGCGAGACGCGATGGGCGTATCGCTACCGCGTAGGCGGTCGTGGTGCGCGGCGTGTTCAGCGTGGTGGCTTCGCGACTGAACAGGCAGCGGTGGAAGCGCTCGAGCGGGCGCTCGAGCGCTTGCGCCGAGAACGCGGCCTCGTCGAGACGCCGACCTTGCAGGAGTTCGTCGATGTCTACCTTCGCCAGCATGGCGGCGAGCCGGAGACGGTCGACAAGCTTCGTTGGCTGCTGGCGAAGTCTGTGCGGGTGTTCGGCGAACGGCGTCTCGGCCAGTTGCACCCGCCGGAGATCGCGGCTTGGCGAATGACGATTCCGACTGGCCATCGCTTCGAGGCAACACAGGCGTTGCGTCAGGTGCTGAACCGGGCGGTCGAGTGGGGCCTGATCGATGTCAACCCGGCAAAGCATGGAGTGGACAACCCGCAGCGGCGTCGCACGGAGAAGCGACCGTTCGAGTCGTGGGAGGAGGTGGAGGCGGTCGCGGCGAAGCTTGGCGTCTACGGTCCTCTCGTGGTGTTCGCGGCTGCGACCGGGCTCCGGCCGGGCGAGTGGCTTGCGCTCGAGTGGCGAGACGTCGATCGTGAGCAGCGGGTCGTGTACGTGCGCCGCAGCTATCGGAACGGGCGCGTCAAGTACCCGAAGACCGAGGCGAGCATGCGTGCAGTCCCGCTGCAAGCGCGCGCTCTTGCCGCGCTCGACGCTCTACCACGGGAGCATGGCGCGCTTGTCTTTCCGGCTTCCGAGGGCGGCCACTTCGATCTGCACAACTTCCGCAACCGGCACTGGGCGCCGGCCCAGGAAGCGGCCGGGATCGACCCTCGACGCCGCGTCTACGATCTCCGACACACCTTCGCGACCTTCGCGCTTCGTGCCGGGATCTCCACCTTCGATCTCTCCCGTTATATGGGTGCGAGCCTGACGATGATCGACCGTCACTACGGCCACCTCGCCCGCGACGGACGAGAACACGCAATCCAGCTCCTCGACACCCACTCGAATCAGCGCCGACGTCCACACCGTGGACGCCGCGTGGACGTCGAAGACGCACGTCGCCGTCAATCACGGCAACAAAGACAGCGTCTAAGCAGGAGATAACTGCAAGCCCTCTGACGGACTCGAACCGTCGACCCCCTCCTTACCACCGGTGTGCCAAACCTGGCAACGGTCGGACCCTCCACGTGTGCATCGGTCAGCTTGCGTTCCAGCTCGCCCATCTCCGGTTACCGCGTCTTGACGCTGCTGCCTCTTGAGGCAGGGAGCCCCGTTCCGAACTCCCGCCGGGGTAACGGCGCGTCGGGGTTCGCCTTTTCTACGATCCCAATGTGGAGGGCCAGCGGGACTTCGATCTGTTGGCAGCGTCGTTGCGTGCTGACGCGACGGATATGCGTGCATTCGTGCAGGCGTTGGCTGCGAAGCTGGAGGGGTCGTTCCCGGAGCATGTTCGTGTCGAGCGGGGCGGGTTGTTCGGGGACAAGCATGTGCGGAGACTCGAGGTCGAGTTGGGTGAGTCTAGGTACGAGTTGGAGGCGGGTCGGGGCGACGTTGAATGTCGCCGGCGGGCCGTCGTGCGCGGGATCTCGTTGAAGACGGAGGAGCTTCCCTTGGACGAGTGGATCGATCGGATGTCGGCTGAGCTCCTCGCGGTGGCGGAGCGGAGCGAGCGGGGTCGGGCGGCACTGGAGCAGTTGCTGTCGGGCTGATGGGTCGCGGTCCCAGGAGATCGGAGGGCGAGGAGCAGGCTCGGGCGGAGGCGAGTCTGCGGGAGATCGAGGCGGGAGGGCTGCCGCTGGCGGCGCAGGAGCGGTTGCGCGAGGTCGGTAGACGCAAGCGGTTTTTCACGAGCGATCTGTCGACGAACGAGTTCTTGCTCACCCGAGAGGCGGCCTTCCGGCCGCTGACGCAGGTGATGGGGAGTTGCTTCTACCACGTGGGTTGGCAGTGGACGCCCGGCTCGGGCGGATTCGGCGGGGGGGTGAATCCCGTGTCTGGTGGCGCGGAGAGCTGGGAGCTGGAGACGCAGACCGAGGCCTGGAACGAGGCGCGCCGGCTCGCGCTCGGGCGCCTTTCGGAAGAGGCGCGGTTATGCGGGGCAGACGCCGTCGTCGGCGTGCGGCTTACTCGGGGCCGCTATGACTGGAGCCAGGACGTGATCGAGTTCGTCGCCACCGGGACGGCGGTGGCCTCCGAGCGCTACGAGCTGCATGACACGCCGGTGCTGTCGAACCTATCCGGGCAGGAGTTCGCTGCGCTCTTTCGCCACGGCTTCTGGCCGGCGGGCCTGGTTGCCGGCACCACTGTCCTGTATGTGATCGCGGGCCCTCAGCAGCAGCAGGCGCGGTTTGCCTTCGGCGGGAGCCGTTTCCAGAATCAGGAGTTCCCGGATTTCACCCGCGGGCTCTACGATGCGCGCCGCGAGGCCATGCTGCGGGCCACGCGGCAGGCGCACGAGCGAGGAGCACACGGCCTGCTGGGAGTGTCGATCGAGACGTCCCACGAGGAGCGTGAGGTCGATCTCGGCGGCGGGGCGAAACGCACCGACCTCGTTCTCACCCTGCACGTCTTAGCGACGTCTGTGTTCGAACTCGAGCACAAGGAGGAGGACCCGCCGGTCTACGTGGCGGTGCCGCTGTCGTGACTTATACGAGCAGCTTCTCCGTCGCAGATCTCTTGCTCGCCCGGCGGGGCGGTCTGCGTCCGCTCGGGCAAGTGTTCGGGGCCTGCGCGTATCAGATCGGGTTCGCCGCTCGGCCATACACCTCCGGAGGTACCTGGCCCGGCTATCCCAAAGCCGGTTACGTGGAGCTGGGCGGCCCGACGCGGGCATGGAACCACGCGAGGGAGCAGGCTCTCGAGCAGCTGCGGTCCGAGGCCGTGAACCTCGGCGCCGATGCCGTTGTCGGCGTCTCGTTCAGGCGACGGCTCCGTGGCGGCCGACTCGGCCTCGTCGAGTTCGTGGTCAACGGAACTGCTGTTACGACCGGAAGCGATCCATCCGGGATCCCGATGATGACGATGCTCAGCGGGAGCGAGGTCGAAGCTCTTCAGCAGGCCGGTTACACGGCCAAGGGAATGGTCGCCGCCTCGACTGTCACGCAAGTGCTCCCCGGCTACCGCACCTCGTACGCCTACAGCGGCAGTCGCCCGTTCTCGAATCAGGAACTTCCCGACCTTTCTCACACCGCAGTCGCCGCGCGCGCGAATGTCCTAGGACGGTTGCACACGCAACGGCGAGGTATGGACGCCGATGGTCTGATCGGCGTCACCTATGACCAGCACGTCGAACCAGACGAAGGCGAGGGGCACCGCGTGACCGTGACTCTCCACGTCGCCGGAACAGCTATCAGCGGCCCACGCCCGAAAACGCCATCACCGCAACTCGCGCTGGCACTAGACCAGGAGTCCACATGAGTGACCAAGAGCAGGAGCAGTACGACCCCGATTCCACCGTCGGCATCCCCGAGCACGGCCGCGAACGGCTGGAGCGGATGCGAGAGAAGCACTTCTTCACCAGCGACCTCACCGTCAACGAGTTCCTACTGGTCAAAGCAGCCGGCTTCGAGCCGCTGGGACTCGTCGTCGGCTCGTCGATCTACCACATCGGCCTCCAGATGCGGCAGTGGAACCAGAACCAGGAACTCGACGTCCTCACCCAGGCCATGTACGACGCGCGCGAACTGGCGATGACACGGATGGAGGAAGAGGCCGACCAGCTCGGCGCCGACGGCGTTGTCGGCGTCCGCCTCGACGTCAGCCGCTACGAGTGGGGCAACGACCTCGCCGAGTTCATCGCCATCGGCACCGCCGTCCGCCACTCCGAAGGCGTCCTCCACCGCGCACCCAACGGACGTCCCTTCACCAGCGACCTCTCCGGGCAGGACTTCTACACGCTGCTTTCAGCCGGCTACCGGCCCCTCGGGCTCGTGATGGGAACCTGCGTCTACCACGTAGCCCATCAGGGGCTCGGCGGCTGGTTCAGCCGGATCGGTCGCAACGCCGAGATGCCGAACTTCACCCAGGCGCTCTACGACGCCCGCGAGCTCGCGATGGAACGCATGCAAGCGGAAGGCGAGGCCGTCGAAGCCGAAGGCATCGTCGGCGTCCAACTCAACGAAGGAAGCCACGGCTGGAGCTCGCACGTCATCGAATACTTCGCGGTAGGCACCGCCGTGACTCCGATCAGCGACGACCATACGATCCCACCACCCAGCTTCGTGCTCACCCTCAACGACCCACAGCAAAATGAAGCCCAAGGCTTCTAGGGTCGGACTGGTCATTCGATCCCGGCGCTGAGGAAACGTGACCCCCGGATTCCGAGCACCATTTCTTGTGAGACGAGCTACACAAGCGAGGCATCTTATGCCGGTTTTGTAAATTGGGCTTGCGCTGAGACCGAGTTTCGAGTATGTTCCGGCGCGGCATAAGCCACGTCAAACGATGCTGAACAGGATCAACACCCACACGCTTAGCTTGGTCGCGGCCCCCGCCGTGCCCGAAACGTCTTGCTGGCAGAAGCCGCTCTACGGCCGCCGGTTCGACGAGAACCTAGCCCTCGCTCGGAGGTGCTTCCGCTAGTAGCAATGCGGCATAGCAGCTCGAAGCGAGGGCGACCCGAGAGGGTCGCCCTCGTCGTTTAGGGCGAATCGACGACTACAGAACGAGGTGATGCTCAGCTTGAAGAAGATCGAGAACTGAATCGAGGCCCCGCCTGAGAGAGAAAGGTCCTCGCCCGCTTCGACGCGGTAATTGACGCTGTTCATGTAACGGTTGCTTTTGCCTGCGATTATTCGGAGCGGTAGCGAGCGCCGGGCTCCAAAACGCCTCCACGAAGGACACGCCGATCCGGTAGCGCAACCGGTGAAGCGAGGATCCAGGGTCGAAGCGTAGGCGAGTGGCTTGAACAACATCGCCGCGTCACGGACGCGGCGAGACATAGAGATTGTCCCTTTCCGGGATCGTCTAACGGCCAGGACGCCGCGCTCTGAACGCGGAGGTCGAGGTTCGAGTCCTTGTCCCGGAGCTCCCAGTAGTTCAGCAGGGGCGAGTAGCTCAAGCGTGGAGAGCGCTTGTCTTACAAACAAGAGGTTGCTGGTTCGAGTCCAGCCTCGCCCACTCACTTACGCGTGGCCGTAGCTCAGTGCGGTAGAGCGGTCGCCTGAAACGCGACGCGCCGCAGGTTCGACTCCTGCCGGCCACACCTCAACGGCTCCGTAGCTCAACACGGCAGAGCTGCCGACTCTTAATCGGCACGGTGCAGGTT
>JAICZB010000297.1 GCA_025933895.1 Thermoleophilia bacterium | reverse complement strand
GTGCCGAGCATCGGGTTCGACTCGGTGAGCGTCTTGATCCGCCGGCGCATGCGCGAGTCGCGCGCCTCCTCGAGCGGCGGTAGGAACTCGTGCAGCGGCGGGTCGAGCAGCCGGATCGTCACCGGCAAGCCGGCCATCGCCTCGAAGATCGCCTCGAAGTCGGACTGCTGAAAGGGGAGCAGCCGGTCGAGCGCCTCGCGCCGCCCTGCCTCGTCGCGGGCGAGGATCATCTCCTGCACGACCGGGAGCCGCTCGTCGCCGAAGAACATGTGCTCGGTGCGGCAGAGCCCGATGCCCTGCGCGCCGAACTCGCGGGCCTTCGCGGCGTCGTCTGCGTTGTCGGCGTTCGCGCGCACATTGAGCCGGCGTGCGTCGTCCGCCCACTCCAGGATCGTCTCGAAGTCCTCGTTGATCGCCGGCGGCACGAGCGGAACCTCGCCCACGATGACGCGCCCGGTGCCCCCGTCGATCGTGATCACGTCGCCCTCGCTCAGCTCGTGGCCGCCGATGCGGAGCGTCTTCGCTCCCGTGTCGATGTCGAGTCCCTCGCAGCCGGCGACGCACGGTTTCCCCATGCCGCGCGCGACGACCGCCGCGTGGGAGGTCATCCCGCCGTGCGCGGTGAGGACTCCCTTCGCCTGGATGAGGCCGTGGATGTCGTCGGGCGTGGTCTCCCAACGGACGAGGATCACCGACTCGCCGGCCTTGCCGCGCTCCTCTGCGCTGTCGGCGTCGAGGACGATCTTCCCGCAGGCGGCTCCCGGCGAGGCGTTGAGGCCCTGCGCCGCGACCTCGAACTCGGCGTCGGGGTCGAGGCGCGGATGGAGGAGCTGGTCGAGCTGAGTCGGGTCGATCCGCGCAACCGCCTCCTCCCGCTCGATCATTCCTTCCCCGGTCATGTCCACCGCGGCCTTGATCGCGGCCGCCGCCGTCCGCTTCGCGGTGCGCGTCTGGAGGAGGTAGAGCCGGCCCTCCTCGACGGTGAACTCGATGTCCTGCAGGTCGCGGTAGTGCCGCTCCAGCGCGCCCATCGTCTCGAGGAGCTGGTCGTACGCCTCGGGCATGCGCTCGCGCAACTCGGCGAGCGGTTGCGGCGTGCGGGTCCCGGCGACGACGTCCTCCCCCTGCGCGTTGACGAGGTACTCGCCGTACACGCCCTGCTCGCCGGTCGAGGGGTCGCGCGTGAAGCAGACGCCCGTCGCGGAGCCGTCGCCCTTGTTGCCGAAGACCATCTGGACGACGTTGACGGCGGTGCCGAGGTCGTCCGGGATGCCGTACATGTTGCGGTAGACCTGCGCCCGCGACGAGTTCCAGGAGTCGAAGACGGCCGTGATCGCGCGCCGCAGCTGCTCGTGCGCGTCCTGCGGGAAGCTCTGGCCGGTCTCGCGCTCGTAGATCTCCCGGGCCTGCTCGACGGAGTCGTCGACGCTGAAGCTCTCGTGCGGGATGCCGTCGACGGTCTCGCCGAACATCTGGATCAGCCGGCGGTAGCAGTCCCGCGCGAACTCCTCGTTCCCGGTCGAGCGCGCGAGGCCCTCGACGGACTCGTCGTTCAGCCCGACGTTGAGGATCGTGTCCATCATCCCCGGCATCGAGATCGCCGCTCCGGAGCGGACGGAGACGAGCAGCGGATCTCCGGCGTCGCCGAAGCGCTTCCCGGTCTGCTTCTCGAGCCGAGCGAGGTGCTCCGCGACCTCCTCGTCGAGCCCCTCGACCTCGCCGTCGGACGCCATGAAGGCGCGGCAGGCGTCGGTCGTGATCGTGAAGCCGGACGGCACCGGGATCCCGAGCTGCGTCATCTCCGCGAGCCCGGTCCCCTTGCCTCCGAGGAGGTCCCGGCCTCCGTCGGAAGGCTCGTCGAAGTCGTAGACGTAGCGGGTCATCGGGCCGCAGATGTTGTCATAACGCAGGGGCTTTCCCGCTCAGCGGCGTCTGGCACGGAACTCGGCCACCCAGGCGAGGGTGCGGAGGCCGATCCAGACGGGCGTGAGCAGGACGTAGAACACGAAATCGCCCACCAGGAGCGCGACCCACCAGAGCGCCCAGCGCCAGAGCGGGATGCGCGGCTTCGGCTTGCGCGGGACGGCGGGCGGCTCGGTCGTCACCGCGCGGCCTGAGCGTTTGCCTCGCCGGCACGCTCCTCGACGACGCGCAGGATCCGGTGCGCCGTCTCCTCGATCGAGAGCTC
>JAICZB010000177.1 GCA_025933895.1 Thermoleophilia bacterium | reverse complement strand
CACACGTCACTCGAGTCGATCCTCTACGGAACGGGCGCGACGATCGTCGCGCTCGCCCTAGCCCTCGTCGGGCTGAACCGGCGGAGGCTGCCGCGACAGGTGTCGGTCGTAGCCGAGCGTACGCTGGGCCCGCCGGTTCGCGTCCTTCACACGCTCCACAGCGGCGTGGTCGGCGACTACGTGACGTGGGTTGCGGTCGGGACCGTGGTGACAGGGGCTGCCTGGGCGCTGCTCCTGCATGGGTAGCGACGGACGCGAAGCTGTCGCTACCTTTGCGCGGTGGAGCGCGGGGAGATCCACACGGGCAGAGGCGGGCTCGTCGAGCACGGCATTCCCGAGCAGGCCGACGAGCTCTGGACGGAGGACGGCCACGAGCACGTCGGCTGGTTCTGCGTCAGCACCGACCCGTTCCCGTGCCCCGCGCCCGGCTGCCTGTTCGTGGCGGAGTTCATGACGGCCGCGCACCTCGTGCTCGTCTGGGAGGAGCAGGACGACCCGAATCTCCTGCGCCACGCCCAGCGCGCGAAGGAGGTAGGGCGCAACCCGCACATCGTCTCCTACGAAGTCGACTTCGGCCCGAGCGCCTCGTACTACGCGTGGGAGGCGGCGGGCCGGCCGGTCCACGGCGTCCGCGGCAAGTAACCGAAATGGATCTGAGCCGCTTCGGCTCGGCGCCACCGTGGTCGCTCGGGGTCGAGGAGGAGCTGATGCTCGTCGACGCGGAGACGCTCGAGCCCTCGCGCGACGGATTCTCCCGCGTCTTCGGGGAGGCGACGGAGCGGATCAAGCCCGAGCTGTTCGAGTCGTTCGTCGAGATCACGACGCCGGTGGTGGAGACGCCGGAGGAGGTCGAGGCCGAGCTGCGCTCGCTGCGGAACGAGGTGGCGGAGCGGGCGGCGGAGCACGGCCTCGCCGTCCTCGCGACCGGCTCCCATCCGACTGCGCGCGGCCGTGTTCCGCTCGTGCCGGTCGAGCGCTACCTGCGCCTGAAGGAGAAGCTCGGGCCGAAGCTCTACCGGCAGCAGATCTGCGGGCTGCACGTGCACGTGTCCGTACCCGGCCCCGACACCTGCCTGCGCGCCTTCGAGGGCGTCGTGCCCTATCTGCCGGGCCTTCTCGCGGCCTCCGCCAACTCGCCGTTCTGGGACGGCGCCGACAGCGGTTGGCGCTCGATCCGCGCCCGGATCATCTGCGAGATGCCGACGGGCGGGACGCCGCCGGTCCTTCGCAGCTGGGACGAGTGGCAGGCATGGACGCGCGGCGACAGCACGCGGCGGCACTGGGACGCATGGCCGCGGCCCGAGTACGGCACGCTCGAGCTCCGCGTCATGGACCAGCCGACGTCCGTTCGGCACTCGGCGCTGCTCGCCGAAGGCGTGCAAGCCATCGTGAAAGAGGCGGCGGAGTGGGACGGCGAGCCGCTCTACCGCGACGCCTATGCCGACGCGCGGGAGGTCGCAGCACGTATCGGTTCTGGGCCGGAGGCCGAGCGGCAGCTCGAGCTCGGGCCAGAGGCTGCGGTGCGGGAGATCGCGGCCCTGACGGTAGGGTGACGCCATGGCGACCGTGACCGAGACGATCCAGGTCGGCGGTGTCCGCTGCGAGCGGTGCGTGATGCGGCTCGCGCACGCGCTCGAGGGCCACGACGGCCTCGAGGCCGCGAACGCGAACCTGATGGGACAGGTGACGCTCGCCTGGGACGACGAGCAGACGAGCCGCGAGGCGATCGTCGACCGGCTCGCGAAGTCCGGCTTCCCCGAGCTCGCCGCGGTCTAGCCGCTAGCGCTCTTCGTCCTGCCGGCGGTCGGTCGGGACGCCGTGCAGCTGCTCCAGCTCCGGGTGCCTGTCGTTCGGCCCCTTGCCGGGCTCCATCGACTGTCCGTCCTCGAGCGAGGTCGGCTCGCTTTCGGGGCGCTCCTCGGTCTCGGGCTTCTCGTCCATGGCCGTCCCCTACCCGCCCGCGCGGAATAGCAACGTCCCGCGCGCCGTTCGGGAGAGAATGGGCCTCGCTGGTACGGTGAACCGCATGGACGCGGAGCCGGAGGAGGCGCAACGGCTCGCGACCGAGGCGCGCGACCGCGTCCGGTTCGAGGAGGACGCGCTCGCGCTCTCCGATCAGGTCTACCGCGTCGCCCGCCACCTCGCGTCGTCCCGCGAGGACGCCGACGAGCTGATGCAGGAGACGTACGCGCGGGCCTTCCGCAGCTGGCGCTCGTTCCAGCCCGGCACGAACATGCGTGCCTGGCTGCTGCGGATCCTCACCAACCTCAACATCGACCGCGGGCGGCGGCAGCAGCGTGCGCCACAGATGCAGCCGCTCGAGGCGAACGACTATTTCCTCTACGACCGGCTCGCGGAGAACGGGGACGGCGTCTCCGACGAGGACCGGGTCGTGGAGAGGCTGTCGCAGGACGACATCGTGTCGGCGCTCTCGGCGGTGCCGCACGACTTCCGCGACGTGATCGTGCTCGTCGATCTCGGCGACTTCAGCTACGCGGACGCGGCCCAGATCCTCGACATCCCGGTCGGCACGGTGATGTCGAGGCTGCATCGGGGACGCCGCATCCTGAAGCGGGAGCTCGCCGAGTCCGCCCTGGAGGAGGCGACATGAAGGACCCGTGCGCGCACTGTGAAGAGATGATGCAGCCGTACATGGACCACGTCCTCACGGACGCGGAGATGGTGGAGGCGGAGGCGCATCTCGCCGAGTGCGAGGGTTGCCGCCGGCGCTACAAGTTCGAGGAGAGCCTGCGGATCTACGTGCGCAAGGCGGCGACCGAGCAGATGCCGGCCGAGCTTCGGGAGAAGCTCTCCGCCCTCAGGATCCCGCTGGAGTAGGCGAGTCGACGTCGCCCGGCGGTGTCAGGTCGTCGCAGGGGACGAGGCGGGCCGGGAGCGACTTCGCGCCCGCGTCGGGCACGGCGTCCCAGAGTGCGCGCGCGAGCAGGACGGGGTGGAGGCGGACGCCGTCGTAGCTCGCGGCAACCGCTTCGCCTCCGTTTGCGCGCCACTCCCCGATCACCCGGTCGACAGAGCGCGGGTCGAGGTCGGGCCCGTCGGCGAGGACGACGACCGCCGCCTGCGCGTCGAGTGGAAGGGAGGCGAGCCCGCAGCGAAGCGAAGCTCCGGGGCCGCGCTGCCAGTCGGGGCAGTGGACGCTCTGCACCGGCAGCGCGTGCGCCCCGCTCACGACGACCACGTCCTCGACGGAACTGTCGCGGAGCGCCGCCAGCACCTGCGGCAGCAGCTCGACCTGCTTCGGCGGCTCCGTCCCGTAGCGGGACGATGCGCCCGCCGCGAGGACCACCCCTGCGATCACGCGAGCGCGGCGAGGGCGCGGCGGACGAGCGCCTGCGCGAGCGGGACCTTCCACTCCGTCCGCGGCAGCGGCGTTGCCCTGTCCAGCTGGGCGGCGCTCTCGATCCGCCACGGGATCGGCGCCACCCCCGCCAGCACGATCCGCGTCTCGCCGTCGGCGCGTGCCGCGGCGACTCCCACCTGCGGGAACGACCAGCGCTTGCGGTCCATCGCCTTCAGGTAGGTGCTCGACTCCACCGGCGGCAGCTCGACCTCGAGGAGGAGCTCGCCGTTCTCGAGCGTCGTCGTGCTCCGGTCGCCCTCGTCCGGGAGCCGGTAGAGCTCCTCGACCGCGAGCTCGCGCCGGTTCGTGCGCAGCCGCGCGCCGAGCGCGACGAGCGCGGCCGCGACGTCCGAGGGATGCGCCGAGGCACAGAACTCGTTCGCGAAGATCGCGTGTTCCCGATGCTCGCCGTCGCGGGCGTGGCACCGGTCGCCGCCGTGCAACCGGCACGGGTGGTCGAGCCGCCAGTACCAGCAGCGGGTCGCCTGGAGAAGATTGCCCGCGAGTGAGCCCATGTTCCGCAGCTGCGGGGACGCCGCGAGCCGGCACGCCTCGCGCAGCGCGTCGGGAATCGCAGGCTCGACCTCGAGCTCCGCGAGCGTCGTTCCGGCGCCGACCACGCCGTCCTGCACACCGCGCGGCACGACGCCGCGCACGTCGACGAGCCGCTCCGCCTCGATCAGCCCGTCCCGCAGCAGCGGCACGACCTCGGAGCCGCCGTGGAGGAAGGTCCCGCCGTCGAGCTCCTCGACGCTAGACGGCCGTAGGAGCTCCACGCTTCTCCTCCTCCCGAGCGCGCTCGCGTTCCTCGGCCTCGCGCAGCGCGCGCAGCATCTCCTCGCGCGAGATCGGCAGCTCCTGGACATCGGCTCCGGTCGCGTCGCGGATGGCGTTCGCGATCGCGGCCGCGATGGGGACGATCGGCGGCTCGCCGAGCCCCTTCGAGCCGAGGTTCGTCAGGTGCTCGTCGGGCCGGTCGACGAACTCGCAGACGATCTCCGGCGGCACGTCGGCGATCGTCGGCATCCGGTACGCGTCGAGCGACGTCGTGAGGATGCTTCCGGTCTCGGGGTCGAGCAGCCGCTCCTCCGAGAGCGTATGGCCGATCCCCTGGATGACTCCGCCTTCGACCTGGCTCGAGGCGCCGAGCGGGTTGATGATGCGCCCGACGTCGTGGATCGCCGCGACGCGCTCCACACACACCTCGCCGGTCTCGACGTCGACCGCGACCTCCACGACGTGAACGCCGAACGTGAGGACGCTCATGCCGGTCGGGTTCGGGCCGCGCGCGCCCTTGCCGAGGATCTGCGCCTCCTCGAGCAGGCCGACGACGTCCTCGACGGGCGCCGAGAGGTTGCCGTCCGCCGAGACGACATTGCCGTCACGGATGTCGAGCACGCGCTCCTCGAGGTCGTAGCGCTGGGCGGCGATCTCGACCACCTGCCGCTTCGCGTCGGCCGCGGCGGCGCGTACCGCCGGCCCCATCGACGGCGTCGTCGAGGATCCGGCCGAGATCGCTGCGTACGGCCCACGGGCGGAGTCGCCGAGGACGACCTCGACGTGCTCGAGCGGCACGCCGAGCTCCTCCGCGGCGATCTGAGCCATGGCGGTGCGCGTGCCGGTGCCGATGTCCTGCATGGCCGTGATCACGGTCGCGCGCCCGTCCGAGCCCAGGCGCAGCCACGCGTAGGACGGTGGGCCTCCGCCGCCGTACCAGATCTGGCTCGCCATCCCGACGCCGCGCTTCCAGACCGAGTCGGATCGCGCATGAACCTCGTGCCGCCGCTCCCAGTGCGGCTCGGCGCGGCGGTAGCACTCCTCGAGATTCTTGGACGAGAACGGCGTGCCGTCGTTCGAGCTCGCGTAATTGCGGCGCCGCAGCTCGAGCGGGTCGACGTCGAGCTTGGCCGCGAGCTCGTCGATCAGGCACTCGAGGCCGAACGTCCCTTCCACGAAGCCGGGTGCGCGGAACGCCTTCATCGGCGGCGTGTTGAGCTTGGCGCCGTGCGTGATCGTGCGGACGTTCTCGCAGTCGTAGAGCATCCGCATCGGCCCCTCGGTCGACGCGTTCCAGCCCGACCAGCCGACGGAGTTCGTGAACTCGCCGTCGAGCGCGACGATCGTCCCGTCGCTGCGCGCGCCGGCTCGGAGCCGCTGGATGGTGGCGTTGCGGTT
>JAICZB010000307.1 GCA_025933895.1 Thermoleophilia bacterium | reverse complement strand
GAGACCGGCGAGGTCGAGGACCTGCTCAAGAGCGGGATCGGCGACCCCACGATGGTCACCCGCTCGGCGCTGCAGAACGCCGCCTCGATCGCCAAGAACATCCTCACCACCGAAGCGATCGTCGCCGAGGCCCCGGAGAAGAACCCCGTGGGCGCCGGCGCCGGCATGCCGGACATGGGCGGGATGATGTAACGAGCCTTCCGGCTCGGCTCTGAAACGCGAAACGGCGCCTCTAGGGCGCCGTTTCGCGTAGGGGGAGGTGGTTCCCCGCCTCTATCGGCCACTCGTCACCCGAGCTTTACCCCTTTTGGGGGGAGGGCGCATACCCAAGATGGATGACCCCGTTGTCGTACGCCTCGCAGGCGGTCAGCGAGAGCGTCAGCGGCGCAGCGTTCTCGGCGAGCAGACGCGGTCCCGTGCCGCGTGTGAGCGGGAAGACGAACAGGTGGAGCTCGTCGACGAGCCCGTCCGCGAGCATGGCCCGCACGAGCGTCCCGCTGCCGCTGACGTAGACATCTCCCTCGATCTCGTCCTTGAGCCGGCGGATCGCCTCCGCGTCGTACGGCCCGAGGATCGTCGAGTTCCGCCAGGTGGGCTCGGCCGGCGTCGAGGAGACGACGTACTTCTGCGTGTCGTTGAAGAACGGCGCGCCCGGGTCGTCGTCCGCGGTCCGGGTCGACCACGCCGGCTCGAACATCTCGTACGTCGTGCGCCCGAGCAGGATCGCGCGCGAGCGGCCGGTCAGCTCGGCGATCGTCTCGCCCATCTTCGGGTCGAAGCCGAAGTCGAACGTCCAAGTCGGTGCGTCGACGACCCCGTCCAGCGTCGTGAACTCGTGGACGAGGATCCGGCCCATCAGAACCCGTACCGCTCCTCCTGCCAGGGGTCGGCGTCGTTGTGGTAGCCGTAGCGCTCCCAGAACCCGGGCCGGTCGGCGGCGGCCAGCTCGATCCCGTTCAGCCACTTCGCGCTCTTCCAGAAGTAGCGGGAGGGCACGACGAGCCGCACCGGGCCGCCGTGCTCCGCGGTGAGCGGCTCGCCGTCGGCCTCGTAGGCCACGATCGCGTTCTCCTCGTCGAGCGCGGCGAGCGGCAGATTTTCGGTGTAGCCGGCCTCGGCGTGCGCGATGGCGAAGCGCGCGGACGGCTTCGGGCGGCAGAGCTCGGCGAGCTCGCGCCAGTGGACGCCGCGGAAGCCGGCGTCGAAGCGGCTCCAGCGCGTCACGCAGTGGATGTCGGTCGTGATGTCCGTAGCCGGCAGCGCACGGAGTTGCTCGTAGTCGAGCGTGACCTCCTCCTCGACCTCGCCGGAGAGCCGCAGCTGCCAGGCCGCGACGTCCACTTGCGCGACATCGCCCGCATGGAGGACGGGCCATTTCTCGGTGAGGTACTGACCGGGCGGCAGGCGGGCGGGGTCGTAGCCGGCGGCGCGCACCTTGTCCTCGGCTTTCGAGCGGAAGAGTGGCATCGCCGGGCACACTAGACGGCATGGAAGTGGCTGCGAGACAGCGCGCGTTCATCCGAGTCGCAGGGCCCGGCGCCGCCGACTACCTGCAGCGGATGGTCTCGAACGACGTCGAGGCGCTGACCGTCGGGGAGGCGTGCCCGGCACTCCTTCTCACGGCGAAGGCGCGCGTCATGGCGCCGCTGGTCGTCCTGCGGCGAGCAGACGACGACTTCCTGCTGCTGACCGAGCCGGGGCTCGGCGTCGTCGTGCGCTCGCACCTGACACGGATGCGCCTGCGCGCGCAGTGCGAGATCGAGCCGGAGGAGCACGAG
>JAICZB010000275.1 GCA_025933895.1 Thermoleophilia bacterium | reverse complement strand
TTTCTCTCCTACCAGCTCGACTTCGTCATGCCCGGAATCGCGCCCTGGTGCGCGAGCTCGCGCAGGCAGATCCGGCACAGGCCGAACTTGCGGAACACCGCGCGCGGGCGGCCGCACCGGTTGCAGCGCGTGTAGTTGCGCACCTTGAACTTCTGGGGTCGCCGTTGCTTGACGACGAGCGACGTCTTCGCCATTACTCCCGCCTCCCTTGCCCGTCCGCGAAGGGCAGGCCGAGCGCCTGCAGCAGCGCGAGGGCGTGCTCGTCGGTCTCGGCGCTCGTCGTGATCGTCACGTCGAGCCCGCGGACCTGCTGGATGTCGTCGTAGTTGATCTCGGGGAAGATGAGCTGCTCGCGGATGCCCAGCGAGAAGTTGCCGCGGCCGTCGAACGAGCGGGGGCTCAGGCCGCGGAAGTCGCGGATCCGCGGCAGTGCGATCGAGACGAGCCGGTCGAGGAACTCGTACATGCGCGCGCCACGGAGGGTGACGCGGGCGCCGACCGGCATCCCCTCGCGCACCTTGAACTGCGCGATCGACTTGCGGGCGCGGCGAATCTGGGCGCGCTGGCCGGCGATCGTCGTCAGCTCCTCGATCGCGGAGTCGAGCAGCTTCGACTCGGTCTTCGCCTCGCCGACGCCCATGTTGAGCGTGATCTTCTCGATCCGAGGCGCCTGCATGATCGAGTCGAGGCCGAGGTCGTCCTTGAGCCGCGGACGGATCTCGCGCTCGTACTGCTCCTTCAGGCGCGGCGTGTACGTGTCGGCGACGGCGCTCATGTCCGGTCGATCTCCTCGCCGCAGCGCTTGCAGACGCGCACGCGGACCGTCTTGTCCTTGATCGTCTTCTCGACCGTCCCGACGCGGGTCGGCTTGCCACACACCGGACAGACGACCATCACGTTCGAGACGGGCAGCGGCGCGGGCAGGTCGATGATCCCGCCCGGCGTCATCGCGGCGCCGCCCATGCCCGTCGTGTTCTGGATCGCGCGCGGGCGCCGGTGGCGCTTGACGACGTTGATGTTCTCGACGACGACGCGGCCCTGCTTGGGCAGCGCTTCGACCACGCGTCCCTCCTTGCCGGCGTCCTTGCCGCGGAGGACGTGCACGACGTCGCCTTTCCGTACTTTCATGGTCTGAGCCACGTCACAACACCTCCGGGGCGAGCGAGACGATCTTCATGAAGTTCTTCTCCCGCAACTCGCGCGCGACGGGGCCGAAGATACGCGTGCCGCGCGGGTTGCGCTGCTGGTCGATGATCACGGCGGCGTTCTCGTCGAAGGCGATCGTCGTGCCGTCGTCGCGGCCGAACGGCTTCTTCGTCCGCACGACCACCGCGCGCACGACCTCGCCCTTCTTGACGGCGCCCTGCGGCGTCGCGGTCTTGACCGTGCCGACGATGATGTCGCCGACCCGCGCGTAGCGGCGGTGGTGGCCGCCGACGACGCGGATGCACAGGATCTCGCGGGCGCCGGTGTTGTCGGCGACCCTCAGGCGGGATTCCTGCTGGATCACGGAGCGTCACCTCTCGTGCAATTCGTGCTCTGGGGCGGCGAAAACCGAGCAGCGCAAGGATGCAGGGAGCATTCGTAGCCGGTGGCTGCGGATGCGACCGAGGACGCCGCGATGCGACGGTTTGCAGCCGTATCCAGAGCGCGAAGGGTGCGGGAGGCGGCGCTCACTTGGCGGCCTCCACGACCTCTGCGAGGCGCCAGCGCTTCGTCGCCGAGAGCGGCCGCGTCTCGACGATGCGGACGACGTCGCCGACCTTCGCGGAGTTCTGCTCGTCGTGCGCGTGGAACTTCACGCTCCGGCGGATGACCTTCTTGTAGCGCTGGTGCGAGGAGATCAGGTCGACCTTGACGACGATCGTCTTGTCCATAGCGCTCGAGACGACGACGCCGCGGCGCTCCTGACGCCGGCCGCGCTCGTGCTCGGGCTTCGGCTCGCGCACGATCGGCTTGCGCTCGGCGCTCGGGGGAACCCGGCGCCGGGTCTTCTGGGAACGCAGGCGGCGCGGCAGCCGCTTCCGCTTCTTCTTCGGCTCGGACTGTGGCGCAGGCTCGGCCTCGGGAGCTTCCTCGGCCGGCGCGGTCGGCTCTTCCGCGGCAGGCTCTTCCGCGGCCGGTTCCTCGGCAGCAGCCTCTTCCGCGGCCGGTTCCTCGGCGGCAGGCTCGTCCTCAGCCGCAGGCTCCTCTACGGCTTCCGGTTCCTCGACCGGAGCCTCGGCCTCTACCGGGGTCTCCTCCACCGACTCCGGCGCAGCCGGAGTCTCCTCGATCTGCTCTTCGTTCTGCTCTTTCTCAGCCATTGACTCTTGCCTTCTCTGCCTCGCGTTCGTTCACAACGGTCAGGATGCGCGCGATCTCGCGCTTGGCGAGCTTCAGGCGCGCGTGGTTCTCGAGCGCGCCGGTGACCGACTGGAAGCGGAGGTTGAACAGCTCCTGCCGCCGCTCCGCCAGCCGGTGCTCCAGCTCGTCGTCGCTCAGATCCCGCAGCTCGGATGCCCGGATCAAAAGAGCTCTTCCTCTCTCTTCACGACCTTCGTCTTCACGGAGAGCTTCTGGCCCGCGAGGCGGAGCGCCTCCTTGGCGAGCGGCTCCGGGACGCCGGCGAGCTCGAACATCACGCGGCCCGGCTTGATAACGCAGACCCAGCCCTCCGGCGAGCCCTTGCCGGAGCCCATGCGCGTCTCGGCCGGCTTCTTCGTGAAGCTCTTGTCGGGGAAGACGTTGATCCAGACCTTGCCGCCGCGCTTGATCTTGCGCGTCATCGCGATCCGGGCCGCCTCGATCTGGCGGTTC
>JAICZB010000236.1 GCA_025933895.1 Thermoleophilia bacterium | reverse complement strand
CGGATCTGGCCGCGGCGCGCCTTCTGCTCCGGCTCCGGCAGCGCGGGGCGCGCGACGTGCTCCTGCGCCTCGGGGTAACCGCGCAGCGGCGCCCGCTCGCCGACCTCGCCGAACGCGAGCCCGCCGTAGACACGCTCGGAGACCTCGGCGAAGACGGACGCGGCGTACGGCGCCACGTCGACGCCGAAGCGCGCGGCTAGCTGCGAGATCCACTCCAGCTCGTCCGGACACGGCGGCTCGACCGCGCGGCGCAACCGCTGCAGGCGGCCCTCGAGGTTGACGAACGTGCCGTCGCGCTCGAGATAGCCGGTGCCGGGGAGGATCAGATCCGCCCAGCCGGCTGCGAGCCCGCCGTACATCGAGAACACGATCGTGGCCTCCGCCTGCTCCGCGAGCGCGCGGACGTTCTCGTCGCGGGCTGCCTCGGCGCCGGAGACGACGAGCATCCCGATCGACTCGACTGCGTCGGCCTCCTCGTCGCAGCAGGCGGCCCAGGCGTCGGCGACGCCGCGGCCGTTGGGCGTCTCGGGGAGATAGAACGCGCCGCAACCCGCGCGGCCGGCGAGCCCGAGCTTCTCCGCGAGCTTCGCGACCGTCGCGCCGCCGCGTCCGCCGGGGCCCGACCACACGAGGACGACCCGCTCGGCCTCGGCGAGGGCCGGGTCGCTCGCATCGTCGAGGATCCGGGCGCCGTTGCGCCGCGCCGACTTGATCCAGAGATCGACGACCGGCGCGCGTTCGGCAACCGGCACGTCGCCGAGCACGACGACGACGTCGGCGTCGCGGATCGAGGAGAGCGGCAGCCTGTAGGCGTCGAGTGCGCCGGAGATCTCCTCGGGCAGTGTCGCCTGGTGCGAGTCGAGCCCGACGCGCAAAAGCTTCCCGAGCGCGTACGCCTGCTCGACCGTCTCGGAGCCCGAGAGCACCGTGACGACGCGTCCGCGCGCGGCGCGCAGCAGCCGCTCGGCCTCGTCGAGCGCCTGCTCCCACGACACCCGCTCGAGCCCGCGCCGCCGCACGCGCTGCAACGGCTGCGTCAGCCGGTCCTCGGCGTGCAGGTGCGTGTACGCGAAGCGGCCCTTGTCGCAGATCCACCCCTCGTCGATCTCGGGGTGGTTGCGGGAAAGAATCCGCTTGACCTTCCCCTCGCGCACGGTCGCGTGGATGTTGCAGCCGACCGGGCAGAGGCCGCACACGGTCGGGACGTCCACGATCTCCCACGGCCGTCCTTCGAAGCGGTACTGCGTCGGCAGGAGCGCACCGACCGGGCAGAGCTCGGTCACGTTGCCGGTGAAGGCGCCCGTGTAGGGCAGGTCCTCGAAGGTCGTGATCACCGACATCGCGCCGCGGTTGGCGGCGACGAGCTGGCCGTCCTCCGAGACGCTCTCGCTGAAGCGCGTGCAGCGGTAGCAGAGGATGCAGCGCTCGCGGTCGAGCGAGATGGTCGGCGAGATCGGGATCGGCTTCTCGAAGGTGAGCTTGTCGAAGCTCATCCGCGTGTTGCCGGGGCCGTAGCGGAACGTGAGGTCCTGCAGCGGGCACTCGCCGCCCTTGTCGCAGACCGGGCAGTCCAGCGGGTGGTTGACGAGGATGAACTCGAGCGTCGCGTTCTGCCCGCCTGCCGCCTTCTCGGACGTGCGCGCCGTCTTCACGACCATGCCGTCCTGCGCCGTGAGCGTGCAGCCCGTCTGGAGCTTCGGCATCCCTTCCACCTCGACGAGGCACATGCGGCAGGCGCCGACCGGCGCGCCGAGGCGCGGCTCGTAGCAGAAGACCGGGATCTCGACCCCGGCCGCGAGCGCCGTCTCGACGATGCCCGTCCCCTTCGGCACGTGGACGTCGCGCTCGTCGATGGTGACGCGCACGAGCTCGGTGCTCATACGCTTTCCTCCCGCCGTGCCGCGCCGGAGGCATGACCCGGCGCAAGGGGGAACCTCTCGGTTCCCCCGAGTCCCCCTCCCCGTGTGAGCGCGTACGCGCTCACACCAGGGCCTCTGCGGCCATCGGAGAATGCGCGTGCTGGTCGGACGGCGCGAGGATCCCCTCGAGCGGCGAGGAGCTGCCGAACGGGCAGCCGCCCTGCTCCACGTGTGCGACGAACTCGTCGCGCCACTTGTCGAGATAGCTCGCGACCGGATAGACGGCGAACTCGCCGAGCGCGCAGAGGACCTTGCCGAGGATGTTGTCGCCGACCGAGTCGAGCAGCTCGAGGTCTGCATGCGTCGCGGTGCCGTTCTCGATCGACTCGAGGATCTGCACCATCCAGCGCGTCCCGACGCGGCACGGCGTGCACTTGCCGCACGACTCGTGCATGTAGAACTTCGTCGAGCGGAGGGCGAGCTGCACCATGCAGCAGCGGTCGTCGACGACGATGAGCGAGGCCGCGCCGAAGAAGGTCCCGATCGCGCCGAGTGAGTCGTAGTCGAGCGGGACGTCGATCTGGTCGGGACTGAGCGCGGGCACGGACGAGCCGCCCGGGATCACGGCCTTGAGCTCGCGGCCGTCTGCGATCCCGCCTGCGTGCTCGTAGATGAGCTCGCGCATCGGCGTGCCGAGGTCGAGCTCGTAGTTGCCGGGCCGCACGACGTTCCCCGAGACGGAGAAGATCGCCGTCCCGGGCGAGCTCGGCACGCCGGTCTTGGCGAACTCCTCGGCGCCCATCTCGAGGATCACCGGGACGGTCGCGATCGTGCAGACGTTGTTGATCTGGGTCGGCGCGGCGTAGAGCCCCTGGATCGGCGGGAACGGCGGCCGCGGCCGCGGCTGGCCGCGCTTGCCCTCGAGCGACTCGAGCAGGGCGGTCTCCTCGCCGCAGATGTAGGCGCCGGCGCCGCGGTGCACCGTGATCCTGACGTCGCCGAAGATTCCGGCCTCCCGCGCTTCCTCGACGGCGGCCGCGAGAACCTCGTACTCCGCGAGGTACTCGCCGCGGATGTAGATGAAGACGTCGGTCGACTCGATCGCGTGGGCGGCGATGAGGCAGCCCTCGATCAGCCGGTGCGGCACGCGGGCCATCACCTCGCGGTCCTTGAAGGCGCCCGGCTCCGACTCGTCGGCGTTGACGACGAGGTACTTCGGCTTCGGGCTCTTCCGGTCGATGAGCGACGCCTTGCGGCCCATCGGGAAACCGGCGCCGCCGCGGCCGCGGAGGTTAGCCTGCTGCAGCTCGTCGATCAGCGCGTCCGAGGTCATCGCGCGCGCCTTGTCGACGCCGCGGTAGCCGCCGATCGCCCGGTACTCCGCGAGCTGCGTCAGGTCGCGCTCGTCGGCGCCGGCCAAGAGCACCTTGTGCTGCTCAGCCATCGAGCTCCCCGAGGATCTCGGGCACGGTCTCGGCCCGGGCGTGCTGGCGGTAGCGGTCGTTGACGGCGACGACGGTCGCGTAGCCGCAGCCGCCGAGGCACTCGACCGCGCGGAGCGTGATCCCGCCGTCGGGCGTCGTCTCGCCGGCGCGGATCCCGAGCTCCGACTCGAACGCCTCGACGACTTCCTGCGCGCCGCAGAGCGCGCACGGAAGATTCGTGCAGACGTCGATCGTGACCCGCCCCACCGGCTCGAGGTGGAGCATGTCGTAGAAGGTCGCGATCGAATAGCAGAAGGCCGGCGTCACCTCGAGCGCGTCGGCCACCTCTTCGAGCGCCGCGCGCGACAGCCACCCGTCCCGCTCCTGCGCGAGCCGCAACGCGGGGAGCACGGCCGACCGCGATCCTTCCGGATAACGGGCGCGCACCTCCTGGATCTCGTCGTACAGCGAGGTCATTTCCCGCTCCGGCGCCGCACATGTCGGCGCCTCCGCTCTTTGGTGAGCTCCGTCGAGCCTACGCTCATCTGTCGGTGTCCCCCATCACCGCGTCGAGCGAGCCGACGACGGCGATCAGGTCGGCCACGAGAGCGTGGT
>JAICZB010000312.1 GCA_025933895.1 Thermoleophilia bacterium | reverse complement strand
GGATCGCGTCCGCCGCAGCCCAGTCCTCCCGGAGGCTGCGCACCGACGCGGGCGCGTCGACGTCGAGATCCTCGTCGTAGAGCGGGAGCTCGCCGAGCCCCTCCCAGAGCTCGAGCTCGACGCCGTCGGACGCGGCCTCGAGGGCAGCCCGCAGGAGGCTCGTGTTGAACGAGCTCTCCCGCAGGCTGCCGGAGACGGCGAGGATCCGCATCGTCAGGCCTCCTGCCTCACGAAGGTGAGGTCGGCCTTGAGCGAGACGTCGTCGCCGAGGTAGTTGCCGCCGCTCTGGTTCGGCGCGTTCCACGCGACGCCGAACTCGTTGCGATCGATCGCCGTCTCGAGCGCCAGGCCGAGGCGCTCGCGGCCGAACGGATCGACGCTCGGCGCCGACGCGATACGGCCGGTCAGCTCGACCGGATTCGTGACGCCCTTGATCGTCAGCTCGCCGGAGCCGGTGACGACGCCGCCGTCGGCGAGCCTCAGCTCGTCGGTGCGGAACGCGATCTCGGGATGCCGCTCGGCGTCGAAGAAGTCCGGCGACTGGAGATGGCCGGAGAGCTGCTCGTCCTTCACGTCGACACTTGCGACGCGCGCGGAGCCGGTGAGGGTCGAGCCCTCGAGAGTGGCGTCGAAGTCGCGGAAGCTGCCGCGGAAGATGCTCACTCCGGCGTACTCGACCTCGAACGCGACGTTCGAATGCACGGGATCGGCGGCCCACGTGGTGCCCGCCGGAGCGAGGGTGGTGGTGGATTCCAGCGTGCTCATCTGAGAACTTGCCTCCTAATTGGGTGGGAGCTATACTTGAGATCGCAATCAATATAGCGAGAAAAGATTGTCTAGTCAAGTATTGAGCACACAAGAAAGTTCGGCCGGGCAGGGCCTTCCGGATACCGCCTGGGTGCGCTTCCTACGCGCGCACGCGGCCCTCACGCGCGAGCTCTCGTCGCGCCTCGAGGCGGTGCACGAGCTCACGCTGCGCGACTTCGACGTGCTCGTGCAGCTCTACTACGCGGAAGGACGGCGGATGCGGCGGATCGACCTGGCCCGTTCCGTCCTGCTCACCGCGTCGGGGATCACACGCCTGCTCGACGGGCTCGAGTCCTCGGGCCTCGTCGGGAAGGAACGCTGCGAGTCCGACGCGCGAGTCACCTACGCCGTGCTCACGAAGGCCGGCGTCAAGAAGATCGAGGAGGCTCGCGACTCCCACCTCGCCGACATCGAGGAGCTGTTCGGGGCGCAGTTCTCTCCGCAGGAACGGGACCAGCTCGCCGAGCTGCTCGGTCGCCTGCCGCTCGCGCACACGTCCGAGGCGTGCTCCGGGTGACCCACGCGTTCTCCTCCCTCGACGAGCTGGGCGACGGGCCGGGGTTCCGCAAGATCCGCGCCGAGCTCGGAGTGACCGCCTTCGGGATCAACGGGATCGTGATGGCGCCGGGACACGACGGCTTCCTCCACTGGCACGACACCCAGGACGAGCTCTACTTCGTCCACCGCGGCCGCGTCGAGGTCGAGGTGGATGGCGAGACGCGCGTCCTCGGCGAGGGCGGGCTCTTCCACGTCGAGGCGACGACCCGGCGCAAGGTGTCGAATCCCTTCGACGAGGAGGCGGTGCTGCTCGCGATCGGCGGCAAGGACGGTTACGTCGAGCGCGACGG
>JAICZB010000113.1 GCA_025933895.1 Thermoleophilia bacterium | reverse complement strand
CGACGCCAGTCTGCGGGCTCACGTCGCAACCTCCGCGGACCGGGCGCGCACGACGACGCCTTCCTTCTCGAGCTCGCGCCGTGCGGCGGCGATCAGATGGTCAGTCCCGATCGTCTTCCGGTCCGTGCGCGCGAGGAAAGCGGCGCCGAGCGCAGCCGACTTGATCCCTGCGCCGGTGAGGTCGAGCTCGTGCGCGAGTGCGCTCCAGTCGACGTCGCCGACGAGCGCCTTCCCGTCCGCGTCGGCGCTGTCCTCGAGCGCCCAGCGCCAGAGCCGCTCGCGTTCCTCGACGGTGGGCGGCGCGAAGTCGATCGTGAAGCGGAGCCTGCGCGTGAACGCGGCGTCGAGATCGCCCTTGCGGTTCGTCGCGAGCACCGCGACGCCGTCGAACTCCTCCATGCGCTGCAGGAGGTAGTCGACCTCGATGTTGGCGAAGCGGTCGTGGGCGTCGTTGACCTGCATGCGGCGCCCGAACAGTGCGTCCGCCTCGTCGAAGAAGAGCATGACCGGCGACCGCTCGCAGGCGGCGAACACCGCGCGCAGGTGCTTCTCCGTCTCGCCGATGTACTTGTTGACCACGCCCGCGAGGTCGACGCGGTAGAGCTCGACGCCGAGTGACCGTGCGAGCACTTGCGCGGCCATCGTCTTGCCCGTTCCACTCGGGCCCGCGAAGAGTGCGGTCACGCCGCGGCCGAGCGGCGTCAGGCGCGCGAGTCCCCAGTCGTCGAGCACCTCGCCGCGTGCCCGAGCCTGGGCCTCGAACTCGCGCAGATGGCCCGCGAGCTGCGGCGCCACGATCAGGTCGTCCCAGACGTACGGCTGTGCGAGCGGAGAGAGCAGCTCGTGCGGCGCCTCCACGAGCAGATGGCGACAGACCTCTCGCACCGCCTCGTCGCCCGCCGCCGCGACCTGCGCCAGGGTCTCGATCTCGGCCGGACGAAGCGCCCACTCCGCGACCGGCTCGGGCGCGGGTCCGCCGGGGCCGGCGTGCCAGAGGCGGAGCCGTTCCGCCCGCGTGAGCGCCGGCACGGCGTACGAGCGGCGGATCGCGTCGCCGTTCCCGCCGGCGGACGGCTGCTCGGTGGCGAAGAACGAGAGCCGCGCTCCGTCGCGGATCGCGTCGAGCGCGGGTTCGGGCAGGGCTTCTGCGTGCCCCCAGACGAGCGCCGTCTTGCTGAGCCGCGCCGCGCGGAGCTCGCGCCGGGCCGCCGCCTCCGGCTCCGCGAGCGCCGAGAGTCCACGCGCATCGACCGCGGCGAGCTCGAGCCCCAGCCGGGCCGCGGCTTGCGCCGCGAGTGTCGTCCGGCCCGAGCCGGACGGGCCGACGAGCTCGACCTCGAGCGGCCGCCGCCCGTCGTCGGACACGGCCTCGACGAAGCGGACGATGTCGTCGAGCTCCCGCTGATGGAGTCGAGGCTCGCCGGGCAGCGGTACGGGGCGGGCGTGCGGCCCGAGCACGCGCGTCTTCCCCTCGGCGAGCAGGTGGTCGAGGACGAGCGGATCGGCGATCCATCCCGTCGAGCTCGAGAGCGGTCCCGCTCCTCCCTCCACCGGATGCGCGAGCGCCCACCGGACGAGCGCCGAGTCCGCGCCGAAACGCGGCGGCGACGCGAGATTCCAGAGGTCGGCGACGAGGGCGGGTGTCGCCTCCAGCGGTGTCGTGTCGTTCTGGACGTAGCCGTAGACGCGGCGGAGCGCGGGCACGAGCTCGACGGCCAGCGCGAGTGCCAGCACAGCCTGTTCGGGCGCGGAGAGCTCGAGCTCCGAGCAGAGCTCCGTCCAGCGTGCGTCCTCGGGCAGCGCTTCGAGCTCCGTCGTCAGACGCCGCGCGTGCTCGTCGCCCGCCAGGAACTTCGACTCGGAGAACGCGACCTGCTCCCGCGAAAGGAGCGCCAGCTCGACCTCGCTGTGCGAGATCGCGAGGCCGTCCTCGCCGACGTATCGGTTCTGTTCCCACAGCTCGCGGCACCACAGCACCCGTCGCAGCGCCCGCAGGCGAACGTCGGCGAGCCAGGCCGGCTCGGTGGACGTGCGCGGCGCGGCGACGACGCTCACCGGTGGGTCACCGTGACGACGTCGGAGTCGTTGACAGTGGCCTCGACGACCTGCACTTCCTTCGCCGCAGCGGAGGACTCGTCCGGCGGGAGGAAGACGACGGCCGCGCGGTAGACGGCGCCGAGGCGGAGCGGCGCAGTCGTCGCCTGCCAGAGCCGGCTGAGCTCGTCGTACGAGCGGTGCTCCATCGTCAACGTGAGCGACCAGGCCGGGTTCGGCGTCGTGTCGCTGCGGACCGCCGCGTTCGCGTGGAAGATGCGCATGGCGACGCTCATCGCCTGCTGCTCCTCCGGGTAGCTCGCATCGGAGAACGCGCTGAGGAGGTAGTACAGATCGAGCGCGAGCGGCAGGTAGCGGACCGGCTGGCCCGGGCTGCGCACCATCTGCGACGTCCAGAACGTCGACTCCTGCGCGTTGTTGCTCTCGACGTGGTAGAGGAAGAGGCTGAGCTGCGCGCCGCCGGCGTCTCGGATCGCGTCGGGCGCGAGCCCCGTGAAGGTCGGGGTGAAGGCGGGGCCGCCGAGGCCGAGCTCGGCCCAGATCGGCGCCGCCGCCCAGTTGTTCTTGACGAGGTCGACGAGGCTGTCGGTGACGGCGGAGAGGTCGAGGATCATCCGGCTACCTCTGCGCCAGGCCGAACCAGCGGCCCATGCTCGCCCCGCGCTGATCGAACGGCGCGGGCGGTCGGTGGACGGGAGCGGACGGAGCTGCGGGTGTGGGCTCGCGGGGCGGCTCGGGCGGAGGCGCGACGGTGACGTCGATCGAGCCGATGTGGAGTACCGGGGCCCGGGCGGCCGCAGCCGCGGGTTGGTTCGCAGCGGGGACGAGTTCCGGCTGTACGGCGGCCGGTGGCCGGAGCCGCGACGGCTCGAGCGTCGTCGCAGGACGGCGGGGAACCGCGACGCGCGCCGGCTCGAGGTCCCGGCTCGCGGGCGTCGGCCGCGGAGCCCGCACCGCCACTCGCACGAGCGGAGGCGGGCCGGTCGCGCGCGTCGCCTTTCTCACGGCCGCGGGAACCGGCGCCTCCCCAACGCGAACCGTCTCCGGCTGCGGCGCATCCGCGACCGGAGCGCTGGGCGCGTTCGGCTTCCGCAACCGGGTCGGCGTGACGACCTCGGGCTCGCTGCGGGCAGGCTCCCGCCGGACGTGCTCCGGCGAAACAGGCTCCGCCTCCACGACCGGCGGGGCCGGCGTGGGTGGATCGCCGCCGGCCTCCCCGGCCGCCTGCGGCAGCGGCAGCGGCTCGGCCGGCGGCGGCTCGTGCGGGAACAGGCGCCGCGGCGGCCGCAGCGCCGGCGCGGGCCGGCGCTCGGTCGAGCCGACGAGGCCCGCGAGGTACTGAACACGCGTCATACGAGGGCGTACTCCTCGCGGATCAGCGACACGTACCCGCGCCGTCGTGTGCGGTCGAGCGCGAGGATCGCCGCCTCGGACCAGTGATAGGCGCGCGCGAGCTCGTGCACCTGCGAGAACAGCCCGGACGACGCGTCGCGCAGCTCCTCGATCACGTACGAGATCGGCTCGAAGCGGAGCTCGACGCTCCGCCCACAGGCCGGACAGGAGCCGGCAAGCTCCCCGTCGAGCCGCGGCGCGACGGCCTCCAGCGCGCGGTCGACGCGACGCGCCGCCGCAGCGGAGAGGTCGTCCGGACGAACGCAGTCGCCGAGCGTTCCCGCGACGAGATCCGCGATCAGCGGGATGCGGAACCGCACGTCCGAGCCGGTGAGCGCGTACCAGCCCGAGCCGTCCTCGACCGCGCCGCGGAACCGGCGCGGGCGATGGTGGTCGAGGTAGGCCGCGATGCCGAACGAGACGTCGATCGGCTCCGCACACTCGACCGACGGGCACAGCGCCTCGGTGCGGATCGTCCCGCCGAGCCACGCCTCGCGGACGAGCAGCGCCCCGGCGGACAGGTCGACCGCGGGCAGCTCCGGCCAGTCGAGCGCGGATCCGTCCCCGGCGGTCGCCAGCCGGGTCGCGAGCGCGAGCATCGTCTCCGCGGCCGGGCCCGCGCTCTCGAGGACGAGCAGCTCGTCGTCACCGCGCGGCTCGCGGATCCGAAGGTGTCTGCCGCTGACCGGAAGCATCGCGGCACCGGGCAACTACTGCTCCTTCGGCTCCGTGAGCGTGATGTCGCGCTCCCAGCCCTCGTTCTCGACCTTGATGTGCTCGATCGCGATCGCGTTCGCACCCGCGTCGAGGTCCGGCAGCGCCTGGAACTCCGAGACCCAGCAGCGGTGGACGACGTAGCGGTGCACCGGCTGCGCCTCCTCGTTCAGGAGGACGATGCCGAGCTCCTTGCGCAACGCGGCGAGCGACGTCGACGCCGAGCCTTGCTTGAGCACCTGCGACGCGTTCGCCCAGTCCTCGAAGTCGGAGTCGAATGTGACCCCGCGCTCCATCGTGATCGGCTCGTACTTCGTCCGGCCGAGGCCCTTGAGGATGACCGCGTTGCCGCCCTCCTTGTACTCGATCACGTCCGACGAGCGCTTGAGCGCGCTGACCTTGGAGACCGCGGCGACCGGCGTCGTGCTCTTGCCGAAGTAGACGAGGAACCGGTACGTCTTGTACGGATCGAACCGGTCGATGTTGGTGGTGAACGGCTTGCCCATGCGCGCTCTCCTTAGCTCTGCGTTTGACCGGCGATTTGCGCGATCTGGATGACGACGAACTCGGCCGGCTTGAGCGGCGCGAAGGCGACGAGGATCTTGACGATGCCGTTGTCGATGTCGGCCTGCGACGTGGTCGTGCTGTCGCAGGTCACGTGGAAGGCCTGGTCGGCGGTGGTCCCCTGGAAGGCGCCCTGCCGGAACAGCCCGAGCATGAAGGCCTCGACCTCCTGCCTCAGCGCGTTCCAGAGCGGGACGTCGTTCGGCTCGAACACCGCCCAGCCGAGGCTCGCGTACAGCGACTGCTCGAGGAACAGCGCCATGCGGCGCACCGCGACGTACTTCCACTGCTGGAAGGCCACGTTCTCCGACACGAGCGTCCGGGCGCCGAAGACGACGGTGCCGATCCCCGGGAACGTGCGGAGGACGTTGATGCCGGCCTCGTTGAGCACGCCCTGCTGCGGGTTCGTCATGTTCCCCCACGGGACGACGCCCGTTGTGCCGAGGACCGTCGTCTCGAGACCTGCGGGCGACTTCCAGACGCCGCGATTCTGGTCCTCGCGGGCGAAGATCCCTGCGACGTAGCCGCTCGGCGGAGAGGTCGTCGCGGCGCCGGTGACCAGATCGGTCGCGTTGAGATACGGGAAGTAGATGGCGCCGTTGGCGCTCACCGGCAACGTGCCGCCGTCCCAGATGTCCTTCATGGTGGCCGCGCCCGCGGGAGCGCCCGGCATGCCCACTGCCAGCGTGTCGGCGACGGCGTTCGCGGGCGGATCCATGATGTAGAAGGCCCGCTTCCCCTCGCAATAGGCGAGCGCCTCGGCGAGCACCGCCGAGTTCGTCTGGCCCGGGAGCACCATGAGGTTGAAGATCGAGACCTTGTCGAGCGACGCGTTCGCCGCGAACACCGGGCCGTAGGCGAGCGGGTTGATCGCGGTCAGCCCCTGCGCCGGCGCGCTTGCATACGTGAACTGCGTCGTCCCCTCGAAGCCGGTGTACGCGGTCGGCACCGTTCCCTTCTTCGAGACGAGCGCGAGCGCCGAGCGCGCGTTCAGGGTGGCCATGAGGTCGTCGATCAGCAGCCGCCGATAGGTCTCGACCGTCGAGCCGTAGACGAGCGTGACGTCCGCGGTGTCGTCGTCGGCCGTCGTCTTGATCAGGTTGCTGACGATCAGCTGCATCGTCAGACCCGACTGCGGCGGGCCCGCGAGCCCGACCGGCTGCAGCGCGGTCAACGTGTAGTTGTTCGCGCCGGTGCCCATCACGGCCGTCGCGGCGACGACCGCCTTGCCCGTGTCGTCCGCCGGCGGCACCTTCGTGGGATCGAAGTAGTTCCCGGCCTCGAGCGCGACGACGATCGCGTCCGAGCCGCCGTTCTGGAAGAACTCGAACACGGCCCGGCCCATGTAGTCGGGCAGCCAGGGGCTGTTGAAGAAGCCGCCGTAGAGCGCCTGGTACTCGGCGAAGCTGAAGATCTCCGTCGCGACGCCGAACGGCGGGGGCGTCGCGTCGGGGGCGCGGAGCCAGAACGGATTCGTGTATCCGATGAAGACCGTGATCGACGTCGGGGCGGCCGACACGGTGTGCGTGGAGCTCGGGAGCTCCTCGATATAGACGCCGGGGTAGCTGGTGGTTACAGGCACCTACGTCTCCTCTCGGCCGCCGGCGGCGAGAGACGTGCGCCCAGCGCCCCCGGCTTTGACGTCTCACCGGCCCCGGCTCTGCGGCGAGCGCGGCGACCGGCATCGCGGTGAGACTCGGAGATCGGCGTCACCGCATCGTCACGCCGCCGTCACCGCAGGGATTGACGCGCGCGCGCAGTCGTGCGATAAGAAGACCGAGTCGTTGGGGGAAAGGACAGACCGATGGGCGCGGATCGTTCCTGCGGCCAGTCGAGTCTGCGGCGAAGGTGAGCACGTTCGGAGCGGAGCGCGTCAGCGTGGCTCCGCAGACGGCAGGCGCCGTGACGCTCGGACTGCTGCAGGGCTTTCGGCTCGAGCGCGACGGCGAGAGCCTCGAGCTGCCGCTCGGCATTCAGCGCCTCGTTGCGTTCCTCGCGGTGCACAACCGCCCGCTGCTCAGGCTGTACGTCGCGGGCAACCTCTGGATCGACAGCAGCGAGGAGCACGCGAACGCGAACCTGAGGACGGCGCTCTGGCGGCTGCACCGGCTCGGCTTCGCGCTCGTGGATGCGACCAGGAGCCACCTGTCTCTCGCGCCCGGGGTCGTCGTCGACCTCCACGACCTGAGCCGGCGCGCGCGGCAGGTCCTGCGGGACGAGGCTGCTCCCACTCGCGACAACGTCGACGCGATCCTGGGCGGCGGCGATCTGCTCCCGGACTGGTACGACGACTGGGTCCTGGTCGAGCGGGAGCAGTTCCGCCAGTTGCGGCTGCTCGCGCTCGAGACGCTGTGCAGGGAGCTCGCGGACCAGGGCTCCTACGCGACCGCCGTCGAAGCCGGGCTGGCCGGCATCGCCGCCGAGCCGCTGCGCGAGAGCGCGCACCGGGCGCTGATCGGAGCCCACCTCGCCGAAGGCAACCGCGTCGAGGCGATCCGGCAATTCCGTCTCTACGAATCGCTCGTGCTCGACGAGCTCGGAGTCGAGCCGTCCGCAGCGATCAAGAGCATGCTCGAAAGTCCGAGCGGTGACGGGAGGATGACGACCGGCCGTTAGACGTGCCGACCGGTGTCTGCGACGCTCGAAGAGCGCACCGGTGTGATCGTCGTTCGCGCGTGGCTGGAAAGCAACGGGCGCGTGCGCGCGCGAGTCACCGCGACCGACCTCGCGAAGCCGGCGGAGGAGAGCGTTTCTCCCGTCGAGGGCGTCGACGAGATCGTCGGGCTCGTCCGCGCGTGGCTCGAGCGGTTTGCGTGAACTGG
>JAICZB010000181.1 GCA_025933895.1 Thermoleophilia bacterium | reverse complement strand
GTAGAGCATCCGCATCGGCCCCTCGGTCGACGCGTTCCAGCCCGACCAGCCGACGGAGTTCGTGAACTCGCCGTCGAGCGCGACGATCGTCCCGTCGCTGCGCGCGCCGGCTCGGAGCCGCTGGATGGTGGCGTTGCGGTTGCCCGCGGAGGTGTTCTCCTCGCGGCGCGTCAGCGCGCAGCGCACCGGCCGGCCCGTCCGCTTCGCGAGCTCGGCGGCGACGAACGTGTACTCGTCCGGCCCGTTCTTCGAGCCGAAGCCGCCGCCCATGAACTCGCAGACGACGCGCACCTTGTCCTCGGGCAGCCCGAGCGTGTCGGCGACCGCCTGCCGGATGCCCCAGATGTACTGCGTCGAGATGTAGACGTGAAGCGTGTCGCCCTGCCATTCGCAGATCGCCTGATGCGTCTCCATCGAGTTGTGGAGGACGGTCTGCGTCCTGTAGGTGCCCTCGACGACGACGTCCGCGCCGGCCATGGCCTTGTCGACGTCACCGCGCTCGGAGCGGCGTGGTTCCTCGTCGGTGAAGAGCCCCCGCCGGACGGCCTCGTCGGGATCGAGCACGACCTCGAGCTCCTCCCACTCGACCTCGATCGCCTCGAGTGCAGCGCGTGCCTGGGCGGAGGTGTCGGCCGCGACTGCAGCGATCGGTGCACCGGCGAATCCCGCCTCCTCGACGAGCCCGTGCGCCTCGCCCGGCCCGACCGCCGCCCGGACACCTGGGAGGGCGAGCGCCGGCGCGAGGTCGATCCGCCGCACCTTCGCATGCGCATGCGGCGAGCGGAGTACCGCCGCCTGGAGCATCCCGGGCAGCCTGATGTCCGCCGTGTAGCGCGCCTCGCCGCGAACCCGTTCGCCGGCATCCTTGCGCGGCGCCGGTCGGCCGACGACCGCGAGCGGGCCTGCAGGCCACTGCTCGAGCGGATCCTCCTCGACGACGATCCACACCTCCTCGAAGCGCCCTTCGACCTCCTTCTCGGTGCGGATCAGCCTTGCCAACTGAGAATCGCCTCCTCGATCTTGGGATAGGTGCCGCAGCGGCAGATGTTCCCGGCCATCGCGTGCCGTATCTCCTCGCGGGTCGGCTCCGGATTCGCCGCGACGAGCGCGGCGGCGGAGACGACCTGGCCGGGCGTGCAGTAGCCGCACTGGACCGCGTCGGCCCGGACGAACGCGTCGACGAGCGGATGCTCGCGCAGCCCCTCGATGGTCGTCACCTCGCCCTCGACCGTGTGCGCGAGCGTGATGCAGGAGAGCCTCGGCACGCCGTCGATCTGGACGGTGCACGCGCCGCAATGCCCTTCGTTGCAGGCGATCTTCGTACCCGTCAGCCCGAGCTCCTCGCGCAGGACATGGGCGAGGCTCGTCCCGACCGGCGCGTCGAGGACGTGCTCGCCGCCGTTCACCGTCAGCCGGAGCTCGCTCATGTCGAGGTCACTGCCACGGTGTCGGCAATCTGAATCAGGCGGACGGCGGTGCGCGCGACGGTGCGGCGCTCGGTGTCGTCCTCCGCCTCGGGCAGCGTCCGCCAGAGGTCGCGCGCGGCCTCGAGCAGCTCCCGGATCTGCGCCAGCTCCTCCTGTCGGGAGCCGTTCGGCTCCTCGGTGGCGTTGAGCGCGAGCCCCAGCGCGCCGAACGCGTCCGGCTGCCGGACGAAGAGAAGAGGCATCGCCATCGAGACGTACTGGTGGATCCGTGCCTGCGCGAGCGGCTGCTCGAGGATGTCGGATCCCTGCGGCTGTGACGGCTCGAGCGGTTCCTCGCCGTTGGCGATGCGGTTCGCGTTGCCTGCGAACATCTCGCGTAGCTGAGCCTCGTCGAACCCGGACGCGCGGGCGACGCGGTGCGAGAGCAGGAGCGAGCCGGGCTGCTGGCCGTACGGGTAGTCCGACGCGTAGACGATCTGCTCAGGCGGCACGAGCCGCAGCAGCCCCAGCAGGTCGATCGCGCTCCAGACCGAGGTGTCGAAGAAGACGCCGCGCTTGCCGGAGAAGCGATGCGCGAGGTTGGCGAGATCGGCGATACCGGCGTGGGCGAGGATCAGCTGCGCTCCCGGGTGCGCGTCGACCAGGCGCTCGAGCGCGGCCGCGATCGGCGGCAACCCTCGGCCGGCGTGGATGAGAATCGGGACGCCGCGTTCGGCCGCAAGCGCGAAGACGGGAGCGAGCCGTTCGTCGTTGAGCAGGAACTTCTGGGCTCGCGGGTGGAGCTTGATGCCGCGGGCGCCGAGGTCGAGGCAGCGGCGCGCCTCCTCGATCGGCCCCTCGTCGAGCGCGAGCCGGACGAACGGGATGAGCCGGCCCTCCGAGCGCGCCGCGAACTCGAGCGTCCGGTCGTTGCCGGCGCGGAAGCTGGGTTGCCGGTCGGGCTCGTCGAGGCAGAAGACGAAGGCGCGCGAGAAGCCGTAGCGGTCCATGGAGCCGATGAGCTCCTCGTAGCGTCCGACCATCCCGTCGATGTCCGTGCCGAGGTGCGTGTGGGCGTCGAAGACGTCCAGGTCGGCGGGCAGGTCGGCGCGCAGCCGCACGTCCCACGACGCCGCGACCTGCCGGGCCCGCTCGAGCGCGTCCATCCGGCTGAATCTAGCCGTCCGTCCGGGGTTTGCGTCGCGTGCGGATGTGTGCCGACTTCGTGTCGACTTCGCAAAGGACACTGTCGGCGCCGCGCGGCGGGCTGTAGCAAGGGAGCCGTTCATCTCATCCCGGATCGGAGGCTCCATGAAGCGCATTCTCCTGCTCGTCCTGCTCTCGGTTCTCGCCTTGCCGCTCGCGGCTGCGTCGGCGCGTGGCAGCGGCTCCGGCAGCGTCGTCGTCGGCGAGCTCTTCGCGGCCGGTGGCAACACCGGCGCCGCGTTCGCCAACGACTACGTCGAGCTCTTCAACCGGGGAGCGGGCCCCGTCGCCGTCGACGGCTGGACGCTCCAGTACGCGTCTGCGGCGAGCACCTCGTGGCAGTCGACTGCGCTCAGCGGGACGATCCCGGCCGGCGGTCGGTACCTCGTCGCGCTCGCGTCGGGCGGAGCGAACGGTGCAGCACTGCCGCCACCAGATGCGAGCGGCACCTCGAACCTCGCGGTCACGGGCGGGAAGGTCGCGGTCGTCGACGACGCGACGGCCCTCTCGTGCGGAGACGCTCCGGGGAGTTGCTCGGCCGTGTCCAGCGTCGAAGACCTCATCGGCTACGGCAGCGCCGTGGACTTCGAGGGAAGCGCTGCGGCTCCCACCCCGAGCGCGACGACGGCGCTGGCACGTGCAGGTGGGTCGTGTACCGACAGCGACGACAACGCGGTCGACTTCTCATCTGCTGCACCGAACCCGCTGAACTCCTCGGCGCCCGCGGCAGCCTGCTCCGGATCCGGAGGCGGCGGCGGCCCCGGCGACGCTGACGTGGCCGTGGACGTGCAGCCGGTGATCTCGATCGCGCTCGACCATCCGACGCTGAGCTTCCCCGCGGCGGTGCCCGGCACGACGCCGAGTCCGCTCCCGGAGAACATCACGGTGTCGAGCAACGACGCGAGCGGCTACACGCTCACCGTGCACCGCAGCGCGTTCTCGCCGCACGACCTGCCGCTCGGCATCGGTGTCGGCGCCGGCGCTCTCGCAGCCGTGCCGATCGCGCCCGCGCCGGACCTACAGCTCGCAACCGCTAGCGGCCCGAGCTCGGGGAGCGGTGACACGATCGCGACGAGCGTCGGCTTCGTCTCGCCGCTGCCCGTCGTCCCCGCGGGGCACTACACGGCGACGCTGACCTTTACGGCGATCGGCAAATGAGACGCCTGCTCGTAGCACTGGTCCTCGGAGCGGCCGCGGCATCCATCCCGGGTGCCGCGGCCGGCCGGGCCATCGGACTCAGCGCGAGCCCGCTGCGGCTGACGCTCAAGGGGGCATCCGCCGCAGCGATCACGGTGCGGAATCCGGGGCGGAGGACGTTGCTCGTCGACGTCTCGCGTGCAGGCTTCGCGCGCTCGTTGAGGGGAAAGCCTCGAGTGCGGCCGGCCGGCCACGCCGCCTGGCTGCGGTTGCGCCCCAGGCGGATCCGGATCGCACCGGGCGGGAAAGCCGTGCTCCATGTCCGCGCGGCGCAGCCGCGGCGGGCTGGCCCCGGAGACCATCCGGCGCTCGTACTCCTTACGACGCGGCCGCTCGGCCTGCACCACGTCCGCGTGCGGATGCGGGTCGGCGTCATCGTCGATCTCCACGTCCGGGGCCGGATCGTGCGGCGTCTCGACCCGCGCGCGCTCGAGGTCCGCCGCGGCGGCGAGGAGCGCCTGCTCCAGCTGCGCCTCGTCAATCGCGGCAACGTGACGGAGCGGCTCGGAGGCAACAGGCTGCGGCTGGCGCTCCTCCGCGACGGCCGAACCCTCGCGACGCTACGGCCGCGCCGACGCGAGCTCCTGCCGCACAGCGCGGGCCTGGCCGTGTTCGTCTATCGCGGACCCGTCCGAGGGACGGTCCTCGCGCGGGTCGAGGTGCGTCCTCCCGGTCGTTCACATCTGCGCGCGTTCTGGATCCGCCTCTGAGGGGCTAACTCCTTCAGCGCCCGGATTCGGCTGCCGATGGTTTCCTCCGTGGACAGACGGATCATCTGGATCTTCGTCGGCGCCGGCATGACGGTGGGCGGGCTCCTGCCCGAGCTCTGGGGCGGGAGCGCGCTCGGCCTCGCCTCGCTCGCACTCGGCTCCCTCGGCGGCGTCGCCGGGCTCTGGCTCGCCGTCAAGCTGACCGGCTAAGAACTCCCTAGCGTCGAGCGGCCAGCCATTCCGCATAACGGAGAAGGTCGTCGCGCAGGTCTTTTGCGATGTATTCGCGGTATCCGGCCGCAGCCCGCGAGGCGAGCGCTCCAGCCGAGCCCAAGTCGTTGAAGTTCGCTTCGGCGAGCCACTCCTCGATCCGGCCGCGATCGTCCCACCAGTCCAGAACGAGGTCTGGTGTCCAGTGCTCGTCGCCGTCCCAGCCGTAGCCGTCGAATGGGTCCTGATACGCGGCGTCGAGTATGGCGCGCACCTCGTCAAGATCTCTCGGCTGCCGCCAGACGAACTCCATGCCGTCCTCGTCGCACAGAACATGGCCGGACGCGGCGGGAATGCCCGCCACGCACGTGTCGGTTTCTGCGCCATAGAACGGGCCGGGCACGTTCAGCCAGTTCCGCTCCTCCCAGCGGCCTTTCAGGAAGTTGTCGGCACGACCAACGTCCCTGTGCTGCCGCCGATGCCAGATCCAGCGTGGTTCGGTAGCGATCGTCTTCGCCTCGGCTCGGGCATCCCAGTACCCGGTGGCCATAGAGCTCGAGTGTAGGCGTGGCTGCCGCGCTTGTGGACTAGATGAGTAGTTCCACCGTTTCAGGCGGTGTAGGCGGCGAGTGCGCGTGGTGGTCGGCCGAGGCGGTGGTTGAGGCTGATTGCGGCGGCGAGTGCGAGGAAGCGGCTGCAGATGCGGGTGCGGAGGCCGTGCAGGCT
>JAICZB010000206.1 GCA_025933895.1 Thermoleophilia bacterium | reverse complement strand
CGGCTCAGCGGCCAGCTCGAGCGCGAGCCGCTCGTACAGCGGCGACTCGCGCGCGAAATGGCGCGCCTGGAGCTCGAACGCCTTGCGCCGGTTCAGGCTCCAGCGCCGCCGGAGGCGGCGCGGTCTTTTGGCCGGGCGGCGGCGGCTTCGCCGCCGTCGCTTCCAGCCTCGAGTGCGGCTTTGGCCTGCTCGGCGATCGCGCCGAACGCGGCCGGGTCGCTGACGGCGAGGTCGGCGAGCACCTTCCGGTCGAGCTCGATCCCGGCCTTCGACAGGCCGTGCACGAACTGGTTGTACGAGAGCCCGTTCGCGCGGGCGGCGGCGTTGATCCGGGTGATCCAGAGCTTCCGGAACTCCCGCTTCCGCACCTTCCGGTCGCGGTACGCGTAGACGAGCGAGTGCTCGACCTGCTCCTTCGCGTAGCGGTAGTGCGTGCTCTTGCGGCCCCAGTAGCCCTTCGCCTGCTCGAGGACCTTGCGGCGCTTCTTGTGCGCGGCCACGGCACGTTTGACGCGAGGCATGGCTCTACCCCATCCCCAGCATCTTCTTGATTGCGCCGCGGTCGGAGCGCGAGACCTCGCGATCCTTGCGGAAGCCGCGCTTACGCTTCGACGACTTCTTCTCCAGGTTGTGGCTCCGCATCGCCGGCCGGCGCAGGATCTTGCCGCTGCCCGTCACCTTGAACTTCTTCCTCACGGAGCTCCGTGTCTTCACCTTCGGCATCTCGTTTCACTCCTGCGTTCTTCGTCGGGCCGAGCAGCATCACCATGTTGCGTCCGTCCTGGAGGGGCTGAGACTCGATCTGCCCGATCTCCTTGACGTCCTCGGCGAGGCGGAGGAGCAGGTCGCGGCCCCGTTCCGGGTGGGTTTGCTCGCGCCCCCGGAACATGATCGTGACCTTCACCTTCGCACGCTGGTTGAGGAATCGCTCTACGTGACCCTTCTTGGTGTTGTAGTCGTGCACGCCGATCTTGGGCCGGAGCTTGATCTCCTTCACCTGGATCTGGCTCTGGTGCTTGCGGGCCTGTTTCGCCTTCTGCTCCTGCTCGTACTTGTACTTGCCGTAGTCCATGACCTTGGCGACCGGCGGGTCGGCCTGGGCGGCGACCTCGACGAGGTCGAGGTTCTTGCCGTAGGCGTACTCGCGGGCGTCGTCCGTGGTCTTGATTCCGAGCTGGCTGCCGTCGTCGTCGATCAGCCGGACGCGGGAGACGCGGATCGCATCGTTGATGCGCGTCGTGTCGCGTGGGGCCGGACGGGTCTGGTCGAATGGCCGGCGTCTAGGCCTCAAAGGGAATTCACCAAGTCGGGCTTACTCCTCCTCGTTTAGTGGTCGCAACATGAAAAGCCGCTGCATGCAGCGGCCCGGTCCTCGTCCACGGTGTTAAAGCCAGCACCGCTGCGACTCGGTTGAACCCCCGCGGTCCTTGTGGCCCGGGAGGTGAGGAACGGTCCGCCCCTGCTTTTCAGACGTCAGAGGGTAGCAGGGGCTCGAGCCGCGCGAGGAGCTCCGCCAGGGAGACCGTGGACTGCTCGCCGCCACGCTCGCGCACCGCGAGGCTCTCGTCGCTCTCGCGGTCGCCGTAGACGACGGTGAACGGGATCTTCTCGAGCTCGGCCGCGCGGATCCGCTTCCCGATCGTGTCGGTCGGCTCCGCGACGTCCGCGCGGTAGATCGCTCCGAGACGGTGCGCGAGATCCTGGGCCGCGGCGAGATGCGCCTCGCCGACGGGCAGCACGCGCACCTGCACAGGCGCGAGCCAGAACGGCAGGTCGCCGCCGTAGTGCTCGAGCAGGATCCCGATGAAGCGCTCGAGCGAGCCGTAGAGTGCGCGGTGGATGACGTACGGCGTGTGCTCGCGGTTGTCGGAGCCCATGTAGGTGCAGCCGAGCCGCTCGGGCTGCTGCCCGTCGAGCTGAATCGTCCCCATCTGCCACGGCCGGCCGAGCGCGTCGTCCATGAAGAAGTCGATCTTCGGCCCGTAGAACGCGCCCTCTCCCTCGGCGACGCGGTGGCGCAGGCCGATCCGCTCGAGCGCCCTCCGCAGGACGCCTTCGGTGTGATCCCACTGCTCGTCCGTGCCGAGCTTGTTGTCCGGTCGAGTCGCGAGCTCAGCGTGCGCGAGTTCGCGCACCCCGAACGTGTCGTAGAGGTAGTCGACGTAGTCGAACATCGCGTCGATCTCCTCCTGGATCTGGTCCTCCGTGCAGAAGACGTGCGCGTCGTCCTGGCTGAACTGCCGCGCGCGCGTCAGGCCCTGCAGGCTCCCGGTGGGCTCGTCGCGGTGGAGCACCGCGGCCTCCGCGTAGCGGATCGGCAGGTCGCGGTAGCTACGGAGCTGCGTGTTGAACAGGAGCATGTGGCCGGGGCAGTTCATCGGCTTCAACCCGTACAGCGACTCGCCGTGCTCGATCCGGAAGAGGTTCTCGCCGTACTTCTCCCAGTGGCCCGAGCGCTTCCAGAGCTCGACGTCCCACATAAGCGGCGTCTTCACCTCGACGTAGCCGCGCTTCGCGTTCTCGCGCCGGCGCAGATCCTCGAGCGCGTTGTAGATCGCCATCCCCTTCGCCGTCCAGAGCGCGGAGCCGGGCGAATACTCGGACATGTGGAAGAGATCGAGCTGCGGTCCGAGCCGCCGGTGGTCGCGTCCCCGCGCGAGCTCGAGCCGCTCGAGGTACGCGTCGAGATCCTCCCGCGAGTAGAACGCCGTGCCGTAGATGCGCGTCAGCTGGGGGTTCTCGGAGTCCCCACGCCAGTACGCGCCGGCGAGCCCCGTCAGCTTGAGCGCCTTGATCGACTTGGAGTTCTGGAGGTGCGGGCCGCGGCAGAGATCGGTGAAGCCGCCCTGCTTATAGATGGAGATGTCGCCCTCGGCCGTGTCGACGAGCTCGAGCTTGTAGGGATCCGAGGAGAAGAGCTTCCTGGCCTCGTCGCGTGAGATCTCCTGCCGCACCCACTCCCGGCCCTCGGCGAGCTCGCGCTCGATCTCTGCCTGGATCTTCTCCAGGTCCTCCTCGCGGATCGGCTCCGGGAAGTCGAAGTCGTAGTAGAAGCCGTTCTCGATCGGCGGCCCGATCGCGAGCTTCACGCCCGGATAGAGCTGCGTCACGGCCTCTGCGAGCAGGTGCGCCGACGAGTGACGGAGCACGGCCAGGGCGTCCGGGTCGGACTTGTCACGGGTGGTCAGGATCTGGATCGGCTCGCCGTCGTGCAGCGGCAGTCGCAGATCCTGCACGCGCCCGTCCACGCGCATGAGCACGGCTTGCTCGGCGAGCTTGGGGCCGATCGCGCGCGCGGCGTCGAGGCCCGACGCGCCGTCGGGAAGTTCGAGCTTCGAATTGTCGGGAAGGACGACCTTCATGTCAGAACCGGCCAAGGATATGCACCCCCGCGAAGACGACAGGAACGAGGAACTGGAGGAGTCTCCGGTGCCTGATCCGACCGCGAAATCGACGGACGGAGAGGACGACCCGGAAGCCGACTAGCGAGGTGTGGTCACGCGCTCGGAGCGCACCGAGCGAGTCTAGCCGCGTGGCAGGAGCGCCAAGAGCGCGACGGGCGCGAGCAGCAGCACCCACATCATCGTGGCGATGCCGGCCGCGCCGGCGAGGAGGCCGAGCAGCAGCGGGAAGAGGGCCCCGGCGAGCCCGCCGAGGCCACCGACCGCGACGGCGGCTCCGCTCCGGTCGGGCAGCGCGTCGTAAAGCCAGGCCTTCGGGATCGCGTACCAGCCCGAGTTGAGCAGGCCGAGCGCCGCGAGCAGCGCCAGCTTCGGCGCCGGCCCGGGAACGAGGAGGAACGCCGGATACGTGGCGAGCGACAGGAGCGCGGTCGAGCGGATCACGCGCGCGCCGCTCGTCCGGCGCAGCAGCGGCAGGAGCAGCCAATCCCCGACGAGGCCGGCGCCCGTCCACACTCCGACCCCGAGCGCGCCGACCGCCTGCGTCTGTCCCACGCCGTACACGAGGTAGAGGGCGATGAACCCGTGCAGGCCGTCGAGCAGGAGGTCGGCCGCCTCCAGGATGAGGAGCAGGCGCAGCACCTCCCGGCGGCGGACGGCCGCGAGCGCCTCGCGCACGGCACGACGCAGCGGCGGCGCCGCCTCGGGCCGAGGGCTCGGGAACCGGAGCGCCGCGAATGCGAGGGGCAGCGACGCGACGGCGAGCGCGGCGATCGCGCCGCGCCAGCCAATCCCGAGCAAGACCGCGGCCGCGAGGAGGACCGGCCCCCCGACATAGCCGAAGGAGCCGGCGAGAGTCCAGCGCGCCATGTTCCGGACCCGCTGATCCGGGTCCGCGTCCATCAGCGTCGCCTGCGCCAGCGAGACGAATGCGCCAGTGGCCGGGTTCCCGAGCACCAGGGCGGCGAGCAGCAGCCAGAAGCCGTTGGCGCCGGCAGTAAGGGCGGCGGAAGCCGCGAAGCCGAGTCCGCCGACGAAGATCAGCGCGCGCCGCCGGGAGGTGTCTCCGGCGACACCGAGCAGCGGATCGAGCGCGCTGCCGACGAAGCCGGGAACGGCAAGGACGAGGCCGATCTCGGGGTAGCTCAGGCCGAGGTCGTGCCGAATCGCCGGCCATGCGGCCGCGCGGGTGCCGCCGACGAGCTCGTCGAGGAGCTCGATCG
>JAICZB010000295.1 GCA_025933895.1 Thermoleophilia bacterium | reverse complement strand
GAGCTCGACGTCCTCCTGCCTGCGCGCAGGAGCACGATCGCGCCGCTCCTCGCCTCCGTGCAGCCCGACCTCGTCGTCTGCATGGGCTTCCCCTGGAAGATCCCCGCCGAGGCGCTCGCCGTGCCTCGACTCGGCTGGCTCAACGGTCATCCCTCGCTCCTGCCGCTTCACCGCGGCCCGCTGCCGGTCGCGTGGGCGATCCGGGCCGGCGAGGAAGAGGTCGGGATCACGTTCCATCGCATGGACGCCGAGCTCGACACCGGCCCGATCCTCTCCCAGCGCCACTTTCCCCTGGGCGAGCTCGAGGAGCCCGAGGTCTTCTACACGCGGTTCGGCAGCGTCATCGGCGAGGCGCTCTTCGAGGCGCTGGAGCGGCTCGCGGCGGGGGACGAGGGGACGGCGCAGGAGGAGGGTGGCGGGAGCTACGAGTCCTTCTTCACCGCGGACGACGCCTGGCTCGATCTCTCCCGTCCGGCGGCCGAGGTGCATCGGCTCGCCTGGGCCTGGCTCTATGCGTTCTCGCTCGACGGACCGCGCGGCGCGCTGCTCGAGCGCGACGGTAGAACCGTGCGCGTCCTCGCGACGTCGCTGACGGAGGTCGAAGGCGCGCGCCAGGTCGAGTGCGGGGACGGGCCGATCTGGGTCGTCGCGACGGAGGAGCTCAGCGAGGAAGAGGCCAGCTCGTCCAGCGCTGCGGCTCCATCCACGCAGTGACGCGCTTGGCGTCCCGGCTGTGGAACGGCTGGCCTGAGTAGCGGACGGCGAGCCGGTCGATGCCGGCGAGGTCGGGGTCGTCCTCGATCGAGACGACGCGGCCGAGCAGGGTGACCTGGGCGTACCAGTCGTCGTCCCCGAGCACGGTCAACGCGACCGCCGGGTTCTGCCGCATGTAGAGGAGACGGAGGCGGCTCTCGTCCATGTTCAGGAGCACGCGCCCGTCCTCCCAGTCGTACCAGGTGGCGGCCGTGTGCGGATCGCCGCTCGGGCTCACAGTCGCGACGACGGCGGGATTCGGCCGGGCGAGGAACGCGTCGACCTCAGCGGGAACGGGGACGCGCGGCATGTGTCCGAGCCTACTGAGCGGCCACGGGCAAGGCGTCGGTCGGCTCCTCGAGCCCGACCTCGCGCACCGCTCGTAGGCGGACCACGAACAGCGTGCTCACGACGATCCAGCCTGCGGCGACGAGCAGGTACGCCTTGAGGCCGATCAGCATCGAGATGGGGCCGGCCAGGGCGTAGCCGGCAGGCAGGAAGACCATCGCGCCCATCCAGCCGTACGAGGCGACGCGCGCGAGCTTCTCCGGAGGGATCGCGCGCTGGAGCGTCGTGTCCCAGACCACCGATCCGAGTGCGAACGCAAAGCCGGCGCCCGTGGCTGCGGGCGTGAGCAGGAGCGTCGTCGGGTGGAACGCGAGGACCAGGTTCTGCAAAGCGCTGAACATGAGGAACCAACCGGTCGCGACCATCGGCATCCTCGGTCGCCACCGCAGCCCCGCGAGGGCGCCGAGCAGAGAGCCCACTCCCTCGCCGGTCGCGACGGGCCACCACGAGCGCGCACCGTCCATGGAATGCTGCGCGACGTACGGCCCGAGCACGAAGAAGGGGGCGTACGTGAGCAGGAAGTAGAGCGAGACGTAGAGGACGAGCACCCAGACCCAGGTCTGCTCGACGAAGGCAGTCCAGCCCTCCCGGAGCTCGCGGAAGAAGCCCGCGCCCGCTCTGGCGATCGACTCGACGTCGATCTGCGAGAGAAGGAGCGCGCTCGCCGCATAGGTTCCGGCGTCGACGAGCAGCGCCGGGCCGGTTCCGATCAGGACGACGATCGAGCCGCCGATCGCGGTGCCGAGCGGGAAGGCGGCGTAGCGGGCGATCGCGAGCAGTCCGTTCGCCTGCTGGAGCTGATCCTCGTGCACGATCTCACGCACGAGCCCGTACGACGCCGGCGAGTAGAACGCCACCGCCGCGCCGCCGCATCCCTGCAGTGCGATCAGCTCCCAGACCTGGACGTGGCCGGACAGGAGGAGCACGCCCATCGCGCAGCGCACGGCGGTGCTCGCGACGTCGGAGCCGACCATGACCACGCGGCGCGGTAGCCGGTCGCCGACGACGCCGCCGAACGCGAGCATCGCGACCTGCGCAAGCGTCCAGGCGGCGAAGCCGAGGCCGACGGCGGTCGCGCCGCCGCCGTGACGGAGGATCGCGAACGCGACCGCGATCGGCGCGAG
>JAICZB010000098.1 GCA_025933895.1 Thermoleophilia bacterium | reverse complement strand
GTCCGTCACGCCCGCGTCGTAGCTCGCCTGAACGGCGGCGATCGGGTCGGCCGCATGCTCGCCGTCACCGTTCACGATGGCCCGCAACGCGCGCTCGGTGCGATCCCAGCGGTTGTCTCGGTCCATCGCGTAGTACCGGCCGGCGACGGTGGCGATGCGCTCTACCGGGAGCTCGGCGAGGTCGTGCACCGCCGAGTGCGGCGACACGTCCCGTCCGTCGGTGAACGGGTGGATCCAGGTCTTCTGCGGCGCGAACGTCAGCAGCGCCTCGAGGTGGTCGATGTGCGAGTGGACGCCCCCGTGCGAGACGAGCCCGAGCAGGTGGACGTTGTCGCCGCGCTCGAACGCGCCGCGCAGGGCTTCGTTGTCGAAGAGCTCGCCGGTCTCGATCGCCCTGTTCACGCGGACGAAGTCCTGCTCGAGGATGCGGCCCGAGCCGATCGTGAGATGCCCGACCTCGGAGTTGCCCATCTGGCCCTCCGGCAGGCCTACGGCCTCGCCCGAGGCGGCGAGCTGCGCGTGCGGATAGTCGCGCCACAGCCGGTCGAAGACGGGAGTCTCCGCGAGCTCGACGGCGTTGCCCGGCCCGGGCGGCGCGATCCCCCAGCCGTCGAGGATGACCAGCGCTACGAGGGGATACGTGCGGCCGTCTCGCATATCGCCTTGAAGGAGTCGACCTCGAGGGATGCGCCACCGACGAGCGCGCCGCCGACGTCCGGCTGCGCGAGCAGCGCGCCGGCGTTTTCCGGCTTGACCGAGCCGCCGTAGAGAACCGGCGCGTCGAGCAGCGACTTGATGAACGCGTGCGCCTCCTGCGCCGTCTCGGGCGTGGCGGTGAGCCCGGTGCCGATGGCCCAGACCGGCTCGTACGCAAGCACGAGCTCGGGATGCGGCTCGAGCGCCGACAGCTGTCGGCGCAGGACGTCCTCGGTCTCGCCGCGCTCGCGCTCCTCCCGCGTCTCGCCGATGCACGCGATGACGCGCATGCCCGCGTCGAGTGCCGCGTGCGTACGCTTGGCGACCATCTCGTCGGTCTCGCCGAAGTACTGCCGCCGCTCGGAGTGGCCGACGAGCGAGCCCACGACGCCGAGCTCGAGCAGCAGCGGCGCCGAGATCTCGCCGGTGTACGCGCCCTCCCGCTCCCAGTGGACGTTCTGCGCGAACGTGGTCAGGCCCGCGTCGACGCACTCACGGAGCCGCGTGAACGGCGGGCAGACGACGGCGTCGAGTCCGGCCAGCGTGGCGGGATCCGGCCCGCGGAACATCTTCCAGTTGCCCGCGATCAGCATGGCGAGCGCATCGTACGGGCATGGCCGTGGGGTGCAAGGCGAGAGACGCACCGTCCTGATCGCGCTCGCGGCGAACGCCGTGATCGCCGTCGCCAAGCTCGCCGGCGGCGTCGCCGTCGGCTCGGCGGCGATGCTCGCGGAGGGCGCGCACTCCATCGCCGACACCGCGAATCAAGGACTGATGCTCGTCTCCTTGCGGCTCGGCGACCGCAAAGCCGACGAGCAGCACCCGTTCGGCTACGGGAAGGAGCGCTTCTTCTGGACGTTCCTCGTCGCCGTGATGATCTTCTTCGCCGGCGCGATCTTTTCGATCGGCGAAGGGGTGACGCGCATGTTCGAGAGCCACGAGAGCGCCGGCTCCTTCTGGGTGAGCTATCTGATCCTCGGCGTCGCCGGCGTCGCCGAGAGCGTCTCGTTCGCGCGCGCATTTCGACAGACACGCGCGGCTGCGCGCGAGGCCGACATGGGGCTGCTCGAATTCGTGCGCTGGAGCAAGGAGCCGACGACGAAAACCGTCTTCTCAGAGGACGCGGCAGCCCTCGCCGGGCTCGTCATCGCGTTCGGCGGCATTCTCTTGCAACAGCTCACCGGCAGTCACCGCTGGGACGCCGGCGCCGCCATCGTGATCGGCCTCCTGCTCGTCGGCGTCGCCGTCGCGCTGGGACGCGACGTGAAAGGGCTTCTGATCGGAGAGGCCGCCCGAGAGGGCGATCAGGGCGCGATTCGAGCGGCGGTCGAGGCGCACAATGAGGTGGAACGCATCGTCGACCTGCGGACGATGTACGTCGGACCACGCTCGCTTCTCATCGCCGCACGAGTGGACCTGGCCGACGGCGTGGACGCCGACCGCATCGAACAGATGGCGGAGGAGGTCGACACCGAGCTGCGGCGCGTCGTGCCCGACGTGACCGACGTCTACCTCGACCCGACGCCGCGCTAGCGCACTACGCGCTCGGGATAGCCGCCACGCCGGGAAGCTCCTTGCCCTCGAGCAGCTCGAGGCTCGCGCCGCCACCGGTCGAGACCCAGGAGACGCGGCCGGCGAGCCCGAGCTCGTTGAGTGCCCGAACGGAATCGGCGCCGCCGACGACCGAGAACGCGGCGTCGTTCGCAGCCACGGCCTCCGCGACTGCCTTCGTCCCCTCCGCGAAGGCCGGCCACTCGAACACGCCCATCGGGCCGTTCCAGAAGATGGTCCGCGCCGCCGCGAGCAGCTCGGCGAAGCGCCCACGCGTCTCGGGGCCGACGTCGAGGCCGAGCCAACCGTCCGGCAGGCCGTCGTAGGCGCAGACCTGCGATTCCGCGTCGGCCGCGAACTCGGAGGCTCCCACCACGTCCACCGGCAGCTCGACCTCGAAGTCGAGCGGGTTCTCCGCGCGCAACTCCTCGGCCATCTTGCCGCCGATCAGCACCGTGTCCGCCCGGCCGCCGAGGTTGCGGAGGACGCCGAGCTTGTCCTCGACCTTCGCGCCGCCCGAGACGAGCACGAACGGACGCTCGACGTCGCCGAGCAGGCGGCCGAGGTGCTCGAGCTCGGCGAGCAGGAGCAGCCCTGCGTAGGCCGGCAGCAGATGCGCGACGGCCTCGGTCGAGGCGTGCGCGCGATGTGCCGAGCCGAACGCGTCGTCGACATAGAGGTCGCAGCCGTCGGCGAGCTCGCGGGCGAAGCGCTCGTCGTTCTGCGTCTCCCCTGCGTCGAAGCGCGTGTTCTCGAGGACGTGGACGCCCTCGTCGGGCAACAGCTCGCGCAGCCGAGCGGCGACCGGCGCCATCGCGTACTTCGCGCGGTCCTCCTCGGTCTTCGGCCGGCCCAGATGGGAGCAGACGCGCACCTCCACGGCGCCACCCTCGAGCAGGAGCTCGAGCGTCGGCAGCGAGGCGCGGATGCGCGTGTCGTCGGCGACACGGCCGTCCTCGAGCGGCACGTTGAGGTCGGCGCGGACGAGCACCGTCTTCCCCGCGACGTCGGCGTCGCGGACCGACCGCGGGAGCCTCAAAGGAGTTGCGGGATCAGATCCACGAGCCGGCACGAGTAACCCCACTCGTTGTCGTACCAGCCGATGAGCTTGACCTGGCGTCCGTGGGCCATCGTCGAGAGCCCGTCGAGGATGCAGGAGTGCGAGTTGCCCACGATGTCCGACGAGACGATCGGATCCTCGGTGAATTCGAGCACCTCGCGCCAGTGGTCGGTCGCGGCCGCCGACTCGAACGCGCCGTTGATCTCCTCCACCGTCGCCTCGCGCTCGAGATTGACGACGAGGTCGGTCACCGACCCGTCCGGCACCGGCACGCGCAGCGCCATCCCGTCGAGCTTGCCCTTGAGCTCGGGGATCACCTCTCCGATCGCCCTCGCGGCGCCGGTCGAGGCGGGGACGATGTTCTGCGGAGCCGCGCGCATGCGCCGGAGGTCGGGCTTGCCTTTCCGCGTCATCGCGACCTGATCCTGCAGCTGCTGCTCGGTCGTGTAGGCGTGGATGGTCGTCATGAAGCCGTTCTCGATGCCGAAGTTGTCGAGCAGGAGCTTGGCCATCGGCGCGACGGAGCCGGTCGTGCAGGAGGCCATCGAGACGATGCGGTGGTTCTCCCTGTCGTATTTCTCGCCGTTGACGCCGAGCACGACGGTGATGTCGGGGTCGGTCGCCGGGGCGGAGATGAGCACCTTCTTCGCGCCTGCCTCGAGGTGCTGTTGCGCACCTTCACGGTCGGCGAAGAGACCGGTGGACTCGACGACGACGTCGATCCCCATGTCTCCCCACGGGAGTGCCTTCGGGTCCCGCTCTGCCAGCACCTGGAACTCCGTCCCGTCGACGCTGAGGCGGTCGCCGTCGACCGCGACGCCCTCGAGACGGCCGTGCGACGAGTCGTAGCGGAGCAAGTGGGCGAGGATCTCGGGAGCCCCGAGGTCGTTGACCACCGCGACCTCGAAGTCGCCGCGACGCGCGAGATGGGCGCGGAGAAAGTTCCGGCCGATACGGCCGAAGCCGTTGATGCCGACCCTGATCTTCGCCATCGGTTCCCGCCCCTCCCTGATCGGTCGCGGTCGAGTCTAGTAAGGCCAGCTGGCGGGCGGACCGGGAAGCTCCGAGGACGACCCTCCCGGTCCCTCACCCGCTCGAGACCTGACAGCGGACGGGGTCTGAATCCACCGCCGGACGAGCAGGAACCCGCCACGGCGAGTATGACTCGCAGCCTGTTGCCGCGCTAGAAGACTTGCAACGGATAACGAGCTAGTTCAGGAACGGGAAAGCTCCTGCAAACGGCGCAGTCGCCGGTAGGCGGCAGCCTTCGAGACCCCCGGCTTGCAGCGCCGTGCGAGCTCGGCCGTCGACGCGGTCGGATGGCGCAGACGGAGGAGCGCTATCTCGCGCAGCTCGTCGGTGAGAGCGTCGAGATCGAGACGGTGGAGCGCCTCGATCTGGGCGTGCGCCGCGCGGCCGGTGCGGACGAGGTTCGCGTGGTCGGCGTTGGCGAGGCGGTTGGCGTCGGCGCGCGTCGCCGCGAGCACCGCCTGCTCCTCGAGCGCGAGCACGAGGTCGACGGCGCCGGCGGCCACGAGGACGTCCGCGATCGCCTCGGTTCCCTTCGCGTAGGCGGTCGCGTGCGAGCGCCGCTCATGCACATGGAGTTCGGCGCCGAGGCGCGTCGCGAGCACGGCGAGGAACCGGGCGCCGTCGCCTTCCGCCGTCCGGATCTCGAGGTGCGGCCCTCTCGGCCCGCTGAGCGTTCCCGACCCGAGAAGCGCGCCGCGGAGGTACGCGGCGGCGCAGCACCGACGGGCGACGACCCGTTGCGGCGGAAGGCCCAGGGGCCGGCGGGAGCGATCGAGCACGCCGGCGCGGTGAAGGGTCGCGTAGGCATCCTCCGAGCCCTCGACGTGGAGCTGGTAGCGCGTCGCCCGGTCGAACGCCCGGCGCGGGTAGGTGCGGATCTCGGACCTCACGCCGGCCGCGCGCAGAAGCGCGAAGGCGCGCCGGGCCACAGTGGAGCTCGAGACGTCGAGATGGACGTCGACGCTGCCGCGGCCGCGGAGATGCGCACGTCCGGCGACGTGGAACAACCCGGAGAGCTCGGCGAGCCGGTCGCACTCGTTCGCCGGCGCAATCGCCGCCAGCTCCTCCCGCAGGTCGTCAGACAGCGTCGGCATGTCCCTCGAGGTCGAGCAGACGGCGTTTGTACGCGGTGCCGTACGAGCCGTACTGACCGAGCCCGCCGGCGGATACGACGCGGTGGCAGGGCACGAAGATCGAGAGGTGGCTGCGCGCGCAGAAGCTGCCCACAGCGCGCGCGGCGCCGGGTGCGCCGGCGAGCGCGGCGAGCTCCCCGTACGTGACGACCTCGCCGCGCGGGATCGTGCGCAGCGCGCGGGCGCACTGCGTGAGGAAAGGCGTCTCGTAGTCGAGGTCGACCGGCACGTCCTCGAGCGGCACCCGCCGGCCCGCGAAGTACGCCTGCAACATCTGGACGACTTCCGTCACGAAGCCTCGACTCCCGGCCGACGCTTCTTCTGATACGACGGCCCTGGCCCCTTGCCCCGGGTGGGTGGGGGTTTGGGATGGGGTCTTGGAGGGCGCTGAACCGCCAGGCTCCCGCCGCTGCGGACGCGGCCAGGGTAGCTCGTGCCACACGACACGCCCGTCGGCGACCACGAGCTCACCGACGCCCCAGCCCTCCGCCTCGTACGCGACCTGCGTCACCGCCACGGCCGTGATCCTAGAATCGCCGCATGAGCGCCCACGGCACCTTCCGCGTCCCCGAGCCCCACAACGAGCCTGTGCTCGGCTACGAGTCCGGCAGCCCGGAGCGTGACGAGCTCCGCCGCCGCCTCGACGAGCTGGCCGGCCGGCGGCTGGAGATCCCGCTCGTCATCGGCGGAGAGGACGTCCAGACCGGCGACACGTTCGAAGCGGTCATGCCCCACAGGCGCAGCCACGTCCTCGCGGACGTCCACAAGGGCGGCTCGGCGGAGGTCGATCGCGCGATCGCCGCCGCTGCCGACGCATGGGAGGACTGGTCGCGGACGCCGTGGGAGGACCGCGCAGCCGTCTTCCTCCGCGCCGCGGAGCTTCTCGCCGGCCCGTGGCGCCAGACGCTCAACGCGGCGACGATGCTCGGCCAGTCGAAGACCGCGCACCAGGCCGAGATCGACTCCGCCTGCGAGCTCATCGACTTCTGGCGCTTCAACGTGCAGTACATGATGCGCATCTACGAGGAGCAGCCGATCTCCTCGGCGGGGGTCTGGAACCGGCTCGAGTACCGGCCGCTCGAGGGCTTCGTCTTCGCCGTCACACCGTTCAACTTCACCGCGATCGCCGGCAACCTGCCCGCCTCGGCGGCGCTCATGGGCAACACGGTCGTCTGGAAGCCCGCCTCGACCGCCGCCGTCAGCGCGCACTTCGTCATGAAGCTCTGGGAGGAGGCGGGCCTGCCGTCCGGCGTGATCAACCTCGTCTACGGCTCCGGCGCCGCCGTCGGCGACCCGGCCCTCGCGAGCGAGCACCTCGCCGGCATCCACTTCACCGGCTCGACGCCCGTCTTCCAGGGGATGTGGAAGACGGTCGGCGACAACATCGCCCGCTACCGCAATTACCCACGGGTCGTCGGCGAGACCGGCGGCAAGGACTTCATCGTCGCGCACCCGAGCGCCGATGCCGAGGCAGTCGCGACGGCGATCCTCCGCGGCTCGTTCGAGTACCAGGGCCAGAAATGCTCGGCCGCCTCGCGCGTCTTCGCGCCGGCGAGCCTCTGGCCGCAGGTGCGCGAGCAGGTTGCCGAGGAGATCGGGGCGATGAAGATGGGCGACGTGGCGGACTTCTCGAACTTCGTCGGCGCGGTGATCGACGCCAGCTCCTTCGCAACGCAGAAGGAGGCGATCGAGGAGGCGAAGGCTGCCGACGGGACCGCCTCGATCGTCGCCGGCGGCGGCTACGACGACAGCGACGGCTGGTTCGTCCAGCCGACCGTGATCGAGACCAGCGACCCGGACTTCCGGACGATGAAGGAGGAGCTGTTCGGGCCTGTCGTCACCGCCTTCGTCTACGACGACTCCCGCTACGAGGACACGCTCGACCTCGTCGACAAGGGCACCACGTACGGCCTCACCGGCGCGGTCTTCGCACGCGACCTGCGCGCGGTCGAGACCGCGCGAGAGCGGCTCCGCTACGCGGCCGGCAACTTCTACGTCAACGACAAGCCGACCGGAGCCGTCGTCGGCCAGCAGCCGTTCGGCGGCGCGCGCGCCTCGGGCACGAACGACAAGGCCGGCTCGATGTGGAACCTGATCCGCTGGGTCAGCCCGCGCACGATCAAGGAGACGTTCGTGCCGCCGCGCGACTACCGCTACCCGTTCCTCGGCCCCGAGCCCGACGCCGGCCGCTGAGCAAGCCACCCCCGGCTCCGCCTCGGCTTCGGCAACCTCGCCGCCACGTACGAACGGGTCCTGCCCCCGAACTTCGCTCCCATTCTCGACTGTGCGCAGGAGCTTTCGCCGGCGAGGCGTACCACTGGTTCCGACGCCCCACGCGGCGGGGTTGCCATCCTCGAGATGCACTGGTGGGAGACCGAGCCACCGGCTGCCCGTCAAGCACCGGCTGACGTGGACCCGGCTCCTGCCCGCCTAGCGAGCCGAGGTACCGCGACGATCGCCGCCGCGCACGCGAGCGCGGGGAGCGCGAGCACGACGCCGGCCGTCCGTACTCCGAACGCGCCGGCCAGCGCGCCGTCGAGGAGGCTCGCGGCGGGCCGGAGGCCCAGGAAGGCGACGCTCCAGAGCGCCATGATCCGGCCGCGCTGGTGCTCGGCGACGTCGAGCTGGAGCCGGCTCGTCGCCGACGCGTTGGACGCGAGATAGCCGAAGCCGCCGACGGCCAGGAATGCGAGGCCGAGCCAGATCGTCCGCGACAGCGAGAAGCCGACGATCCCGGCGGTCAG
>JAICZB010000227.1 GCA_025933895.1 Thermoleophilia bacterium | reverse complement strand
GTCGGAGTGGAGCCGGAGTGCCGTCCGCGGGTCGTCGAGCGCGCCGCGGCCGAGCAGCGCGGCGGTCGCAGCCCACAGCGGCCCTTCGCCGTCCGTCTCCTCGGCGCGCACCTGGCTGCAGAGCGAGATCAGCTCCGCGAGGTCGGCGACGGCCGCCACGTCGTGCAGCGCCGAGATGCGCGCGACGCCGTGCGCGTAGAGGTAGTCGCCGAGCAGGAGAGCGGTGTCGTCGTCGGCGGGCGCGAAGAGGCGCGGCCGGCCGTAGTGGACCAGGTAGCCCTCGTAGATCGTCTCCAGGCCCAGCGCATAGCGATCCTCCCCGAGCGGGGAGAAAACCGGGCTGCGGTCGCGCTCGGGCTCCGGCAGCAGACAGTCGGCCCAGAGCGAGCTCTCCGCCGCCGCGTCGACGGCCATCGTCTCCCAGAGATCAGTGACCAAAGTTCGCCACCGCGGCGACCGTACGCTCGATCTCCTCCTCGCCGTGGGCCGTGGAGGGGAAGAGCGCCTCGAACTGCGACGGCGGCAGGTAGACGCCCTGCTCGAGCAGGTGCCGGAAGAGCGCGCCGTAACGCCCGGTGTCGCACTGCTGCGCGTCCTCGAAGTTGCGCACCGGCGCGTCGGCCATGAAGAGGGTGAGCAGCGCGCCGACCCGCTGGACGCGACCAAAGGGCGCGAGGCCCTCCTCCAGGAGCTCCGCACGCCGTTCGAGCTCGTCGTAGACGTCGGGATCGCGCAGCCTGCGCAGAACTACGAGGCCGGCAGCCGTCGCGAGCGGGTTCCCTGCGAGCGTGCCCGCCTGATAGACCGGCCCGGACGGCGCGAGCAGATCCATCACCTCCGCCCTACCGCCGAAGGCCGCGAGCGGCAGCCCGCCGCCGACGATCTTGCCGAGCACGGTCAGGTCGGGGATCACGCCGTAGCGCTCCTGCGCGCCGCCGCGCGCGACGCGGAAGCCGGTGATCACCTCGTCGAAGACGAGCAGCGCGCCCGAGACGTCGCACAGGCGGCGCAACGTCTGGAGGTAGCCGGGCTCCGGCGGGACGACGCCCATGTTCGCCGCGACCGGCTCGACGATGATCGCGGCGAGACCCTCGCCGTGGCGCATCACCGCCTCGGCCGCGGCGTCGGTGTCGTTGTACGGGAGGACGATGGTGTCGGCGGCGGCGCCGGACGGAACGCCGGGCGAAGCGGGAATGCCGAGCGTTGCAAGACCCGAGCCGGCGCTCGCGAGCAGCGCGTCGGCGTGGCCGTGGTAACCGCCCGCGGTCTTGAGGATCCGGTCGCGCTTCGTGAACGCGCGCGCGAGCCGCAGCGCGCTCATCGCGGCCTCTGTCCCCGACGAGACGAGCCGCACCTTCTCCACCGAAGGCACGGCGTCGACGATCTCCGCGGCGAGCTCGACCTCCGCCTCCGTCGCAGCGCCGAAGCTCGTGCCTCGCTGAGCGGCGTCGCGCACCGCCTCGACCGACTCCGGATCGGCGTGACCGAACAGGAGCGGTCCCCACGACATGACCCAGTCGAGGAGGCGGCGACCGTCGGCCGTCTCGACGTAGGCGCCCTCGCCACTGGCGACGAAGAGGGGCTCGTCGACCCCGACTGCGCGCATCGCCCGGACGGGCGAGTTGACGCCGCCGGGAATCAGCTCGAGCGCGCGGCGATAGAGCTCGCTGCGCGCCCTCAGAGCCAAGTGGTGAGGTCCTTCGTCCAGTAGCTGACGATCAGGTCGGCACCCGCCCGCTTGATCGCCGTCAGCGACTCGAGAGCCGCCGCGCGCTCGTCGAGCCACCCGGCGCGGGCCGCCGCCTTCACCATCGCGTACTCGCCGGAGACGTTGTACGCGGCGAGCGGCACCTGGAACGCCTCGCGCGCCGCGCGGATCACGTCGAGGTACGGAAGCGCCGGCTTGATCATGATCGCGTCGGCCCCCTCTGCGAGGTCGATCTTGCACTCGCGCACCGCCTCCCGGACGTTCGCCGGATCCATCTGGTACCCGCGGCGGTCGCCGAACGCCGGCGCGCTGTCGGCTGCCTCCCGGAACGGGCCGTAGAAGGCGGACGCGTACTTCGCCGAGTACGCGAGGATCGGCGTCCGTTCTAAGCCGTGGTCGTCGAGCGCCTCGCGGATCGCGCCGACGCGACCGTCCATCATGTCGCTCGGAGCCACGACGTCGGCCCCTGCCTCCGCGTGGCTGACGGCCGTGCGCGCGAGCAGCTCGAGGCTCCGGTCGTTGTCCACGTCGCCGTCGGCGACGACGCCGCAGTGTCCGTGCGACGTGTACTCGCAGAGGCAGACGTCCGTGAGCAGAACGAGCTCGGGGAAGCGCGGCCGCAGCGCGCGCAGCGCCTGCTGGACGATGCCGTCGTCCTCCCAGGCGCCGGTCGCCTCCTCGTCCTTCTCCGCCGGGACGCCGAAGAGCAGGAGGGCGCGGACTCCCGAAGCCGCGAGCGAGTCCGTCTCGCGCAGCAATCCCTCGACGTCGAAGCGCGCCATGCCCGGCAGCTCCTCATTCGCGAGCGGCTCGGACGCGACGAAGAGCGGCATCACGAACTGGTCGAGCGAGAGCCGCGTCTCGCGCACGAGGCCGCGCAGCGAGGCCGTGCGCCGAAACCGCCGAAGGCGGGTGACCGGGAACGCGCTCATGCCTGGAAGAGTACGCCGCGGCCGCTCAGGCAGCGGGCGCCGGCGGAGTCTCGGGCGCCTGCTCGGCCTCGTCGCCGGGCTCGAGCCCGAGCTCCGCGAGCGGCGCGTCCTCGGTCCACTTCTGCAACTCGACGCGCTCCGAGAAGAACTCCCACACCGCGCGCGCGGCGGCGAGCAGCGGCAGCGCGACGAGGATCCCCGGGAACCCGTAGATCTCGCCGCCGGCGAGCAGGCCGAAGATCACGAGCAGCGGGTGGAGACGAAGCGTGTGTCCCATCACCTTCGGCACGACGAGATGCCCCTCGAGCTGCTGGATGCAGAGGAAGAGCAGCGCGACCCAGAGCGCCGAGAGCGGGTGCTGGACGAGCGCATACAGCACGGCCGGCGCGGCGCCGAGCCACGGGCCGATGTACGGGATGAGCTCCGTGATCCCGGCCCACGCCCCGAATGCCGCTGCGTACTTGCCGCCGTGCGGCAGCAGGCCTGCCATCCCGAGGATCCAGAGCCCGACTCCGACGCTCAGCCCGATGATCAGCGACAGGAGGAACTGGCCCTTCACATAGCTGGCGACCGCCTGCTCCATCCGCACGATCAGCCCGCCGCGGCCGCGCGGCGGGAAGCGTCGGTCCACGGCTTCCGTCAACCGCTGCATGTCGAGCAACATGTAGATCGAGACGACGACGACGAGGAGCGCGTCGAAGAGGAGCGTGACGACCGTCAGTCCTGCGCCCTCCGCCCAGTGCAGGGCCCTGGACGTGTACTTCTGGACGTCCTTCGTCCCGACCTGGTTGAGGAACTTCTCGCCCTCGCGCTGAACGTGGACGCCGCTCAGGTGGTGGTGGTCGAGCCAGCGCTGGAAACGGGCGAGATCCTGCTGGGCCCCGGTCTGCGGGGGGTGTCCGGAATCGACCGTAAAGTAGTTGTCCACTCGGTGGGCGGCACTCCGCGTCTGCTGCACCACCACCGTGGCGAGAGCGAGGATCGCCAGTGCGACGACGGCTGCAAAGGCGAGATAGACGAGCGCTACCGCCAGCCCGCGTGGGATCCGGGCTCGTCCGAGACCACGGACGAGAGGGTTGAGCAGCAGGGCGATGAGCAGCGACACGAGGAAGAGAAAGAGCACGTGACGTACCGCTCCGGCCACCGTCCAGACGAGCAGCAACAGCAGTGGCAGCAGCACGAGCTGCGCCCAGCGCGGGATCTGGATCGTCACCGGAGCCGGCGGCGGCATGGCAGCGATCGTAACGCCGCCACCCCACGGATCCAGGGAAATTTGGCCCTGGACATCTGGGACGAGCGGCCGCGGTTCGATAAGGTGCCGCGCGACATGCCGTCCTCGCGGAGCAAGAAGGAAACGGGGACAGGTTCGGGACTTTCGCCCCGCCGCTCGGTCGGACGTCACGACAGGAACCTGTCCCCATTGCGGTATCCAAGGCGACGGGTCGAACGCCAACGCGCGCGCGCTGCGCGCCGAGCGCGCCGGGTCGCCCTTCTCGTCGTTCTCTCGGCGGTGTTCCTCGTCGCGCTCGGCCTGACCGCGTTCAGCCG
>JAICZB010000045.1 GCA_025933895.1 Thermoleophilia bacterium | reverse complement strand
CCAGGTCTGGAACGAGGTGAACAACAGCCTTTTCCTCGGCCCGGTGAGCGCGAGCCGCTATCGAGGCATGGTCAACGCCGTGGCCAACGCCGTGCACGCCGTCGACACGAAGAACGTCGTCATCGCGGGCGACCTCGATCCGTTCGGACATCCGAAGGGCAAGAAGCAGAAGTGGTACGCCGCTACGCCACTTGGCTTCATGCGCTCGCTGCTCTGCGTCTCGAAGGGGAAGCACCCGCACCGCACCTGCAAGAACACGATCCACTTCGACGTCTGGGCGCATCATCCGTACACGTTCAACGGTCCCTTCGGGCACGCGAGGAACCCCGACGACGTCTCCCTCGGTGACCTGCCGAAGATGCGCTCGCTGCTGAAGGCGGGCGTCCGGCTCCATCACGTGGTCTCGCCGCATTCGGTCAAGTTCTGGGTCACCGAGTTCAGCTGGGACACCAATCCGCCGCGGCGGCACGCCGCGCCGATCGGCCTGGCGGCTCGCTGGACGGCCGAAGCGCTCTACCAGATGTGGCGGTCCGGCGTCTCGCTGGTGACGTGGTTCGGACTGCAGGACCGGGGAGGCCACGGTCCTTACCAGAGCGGCCTCTACCGCCACTCGCAGTCGCTCGATCGCGCGAAGGCGAAGCCGGTGCGCACGGCCTTCCGCTTCCCGTTCGTCGCCTACGTCGGGCACAGCCGCGTCAGCGTCTGGGGCCGCAACGCCACGAGCGACAAGCGGGTCGTCACGATTCAGCTCCGTCACGGCTCTCACGGCCACTGGCGTACCGTGGCCAAGGTCCGCGCCAACCGGCTCGGCATCCTGAAGGCGAACCTGACGCTCAAGGCTACGAAGAGAGATTGGCTGCGTGCGAGGGCGTCCGGTTCCGGCACTTCGCTGGCGTTCTCGCTCACGCGGCCGTCGCCCAAGCTCCGCTACGGGCCCTGGGGCAACTGAGGCTGGGCCGACCGAGCGGTGAGGGTTTCCTTCCGGAACCTCCTGTTTCTCGTGGCCGTTCTGTGTCTCGGGGCGACCGCGGCTTCCACGAGCCTCGCTTCGAGCAAGAGAGCCCAAGCGCGCACGTACACGACCCCCTCGACCCGGCCGATGCGGACCGCGCTGGCCGACGCAATCCAGCTCAACCGCGCGAATTCACGAGCTTTCGCGCTCGCGCGCAGCGCAGGCGCGCAGTACGTCCGGCTCATCGTTCGCTGGCGCTCGATCGCGCCGGCGACTCTTCCCCCCGGCTTCGACGCCTCTGACCCCAACTCCCCCGGCTACTCCTGGGGCGCGATCGACGCGACGGTGGAGGCCGCCGAGACCGCCGGCCTGACGCCGATCCTCAACATCGGCGCCATTCCGAGCTGGGCGTACGCGAACAACCCCGACGGCGTCAACGGCGGAAGTCCGAATACCGACGCGCTCGGGCAGTTCGCAACCGCGCTGGCCACACACTTCGACGGCCAGAACGTCGACGGTGTACCGGCGGCGAACGTCTTCGAGGTGTGGAACGAGCCGAACTTGAGCCTCAATCTGTCACCCGCTGACGCCTCGGTCTACAGGGACATGGTCAACGCGGTCGCAGATTCGGTCCACGCGGTCGACCCCGCGAATGTCGTCGTCGCAGGCGAGCTCGATCCGTTCGGTCACGCGAAGAGCAAGAAGCAGAAGTGGTACTCCGTCCGTCCGCTCGCCTTCATGCGCTCGCTGCTCTGCCTGTCCAAGGGATCGCATCCGCACGCGTCGTGTCGGAAGAAGGTGCACTTCGACGTGTGGTCACACCACCCGTACACGTACGGTGGCCCGTTCGGACACGCCCGGATTCGCGACGACGTGGAGCTCGGCGACCTGCCCAGGATGCGGGCGTTGCTGCAGGCGGCCGTGCGACTCCACCACGTCGTCTCGGTCAAGCCCGTCCAGTTCTGGGTGACCGAGTTCGGTTGGGACAGCAACCCTCCGAGGCCGCACGCCGCACCGATGGCGCTCGCCGCCCGGTGGACGGCCGAGTCGCTGTACTCGGCGTGGCACTCCGGCGTTTCGCTCCTGACGTGGTTCGGTCTGGAGGATCAACGCAGCCCGAGCCCGTACAAGAGCGGCCTGTACTTCCACGGGCGGTCGCTCGACAGCCTGCGCCCCAAGCCGGTGCTCACGGCCTTCCGCTTCCCGTTCGTCGCCTATCGCCACGCGAAGAGCGTGAGCGTCTGGGGTCGCACTGCGACGAGCGCCACGGCGCGGGTCGCGGTCCAGTTCCGGCACGGCAAGCGCGGCAGGTGGAAGACCGTCGGCTTCATCGTCGCCAACAGCAACGGGATCTTCCGGGCGACGCTGAGGCTCAAGGCCTCGAAGGCGGACTGGCTGCGCGCCGTTGCGCCCGGCTCCGGCAAGTCGCTCGCCTTCTCGCTCACGGTCCCGCACCATCCCCACATCGGGCCGTGGGGCAGCAACTGAGAGCGCGGGACGCGCTCTGAGCCGATCTCGGCGCTAGCGTTGCGCCCGTGACCGCGGCCGTCGTCCTCTTCTGGGGCTCGCTTGCCGCGCTCGCCTGGACACACGCGCTCTATCCCGTCGCCGTGGCTCTCGCGGGACGCGCCCGGACGAAGCGCGTCGCGCTCGACGACGCGTACCTGCCGTCGGTCGCGGTGATCGTCACCGCCTTCAACGAGGAGGGATCGATCGAGCGGCGGCTCGAGAACCTCCGCGCGCTCGACTATCCGCGAGAGCTCCTCGAGCTCGTCGTCACATCCGACGCGTCCACCGATCGCACCGAGGAGCTGGCGCAGGCGACCGGCGCCAGGGTGATCCGCAACCCGCGCGGCGGCAAGGTCGCGGCGCAGGACGCTGCCGTGCGTGCGACCGATGCGGACGTCGTCGCCTTCTCCGACGCGAACGCCACCTGGGCGCCCGACGCGCTGCGCAAGCTCGTCCGCAACTTCGCGGACCCGCACGTCGCCTACGTCTGCGGGCGCTTACGGCTCGAGGCGCCGGACGGCTCGAACAAAGAAGGCGTCTACTGGCGCTACGAGCTCGTGACGCGCGAGGGCGAGTCGCGGCTCGGTTCCGTGACGGCAGGCAACGGCGCCGTCTACGCGCTCCGCCGGTCGGATTACGCCGAGGTGGATCCCCGGTTCGGGCACGACCTCGCGCTGCCGTACCTCATGGTCCAGCATGGCCGCCGCGCGATCTACGAGCCGGAGGCGCTCGCTTTCGAGCGGCCGACGCCGTCGAACGAGAGCGAGTACCGGCGCAAGGTGCGGATGTTCGAGCACGCGTGGCTGATCGTGCTGCGGGGACGAATGCTGCGCGGGCAGCGCCCCGGCTACCTGCTCGCGCTGCTCTCCCACCGGCATCTGCGCTATGCGAGCGGGCTGCTCCATCTGGTCCTCCTCGCGAGCTCGATCGCGCTGCTCGGCCACGGCGTGCTCTACGCCGTCGTCCTCGGCCTGCAACTCGGGCTGCTCGCCGCGGCGCTCGTCGGGGTCGGGATCGCCCGCTATTACGTCCTGATCACGTGGGCGACGGTCGTCTCGCTCTGGAACTACCTCCGGCGCGGGGCGCCCGCAACCTGGACGCCGCAGCGGGAGGGAGAGCTCGCGTGAACCGGGCCGCGGACATCGCGCTCGCAGGCGGGGCGCTGCTCGTCGCGTCGCCGGTCCTTGCGTTGGCCGCGCTCGCGATCAAGCTCGAGGACGGCGGCCCCGTTCTTTACCGGCAGACGCGTGTCGGCGAGGACGGGGTCGACTTCGAGCTGCTCAAGCTGCGGACGATGGTCGTAGGGGCCGAGACGATGGGCGCGGGCCTCTCCGTCAATCGTGGCGACTCGCGCATCACCCGCGCCGGCCGGCTCCTCCGCAAGCTGTCGCTCGACGAGCTGCCGCAGCTGTGGAACGTGGTGTGCGGCGAGATGAGCGTGATCGGGCCGCGGCCGACGCTGCGCTACCAGGTCGAGCAGTACGACGAGCGGCAGCGGCACCGGCTCGACGTGAAGCCGGGCATCACCGGCTGGGCGCAGGTGAACGGCCGCGCCGCGCTGCCCTGGGCGGAAAGGATCGAGCTCGACGTCTGGTACGTGGAGCACCGGTCCGCGCTCCTCGACCTGAGGATCCTCGCGCGCACGCCGTTCGCTCTCTTCCGCGGCACCTACAAGGGAGAGACGGGAGGTTGGAAGTCGGCATCGTGAGGAACCGGGGCTATCCTCGAAGCCTGTGGCGCCGCTGAACATCCTCGTCACGGGCGCCTGTGGCGTCACGCCGAGAGCCATCGCCCGCTCGCTCCGCGCGAGCACCTCGTTCTCCGACGCAACGCTCGTCGGAGCCGACCGCGGCGGCAACTGGTACGGCTTCTACGAGGGGCTCTACGACCGTGTCTACCGCGTTTCCCAGCCGAGCGATCCAGGCTATCCCGAGCTCGTCGCGGATATCTGCGAGCAAGAGGGCATCGACGTCGCACTCGTCGCGCCCGAGGCCGAGGTGCTCTTCTGGAGCGGGCGCGATTTTCCGGTGCCGACGCTGCTGCCTCCTCCGCGGCTCGTGGAGATCGCGATCAGCAAGCGGAAGCTGTACGAGGCGCTGCGCGAGACCGGCCTCGTGCCCCGCTATCGCATCGCGAGCCGGGACGAGCTGCTCGCGCGCAGCGGCCTCGATCTCGACGGCGGGCCGGTCTGGCTGCGCGACTACTCCGACGCGTCGTCGAGCGGGATCGGCTCGATCCAGGTCACGGAGCCGGAACAGGCCTACGCATGGGCGTACCTGAATCCGGAGATTCCGAGCTACATGGTCGCCGAGCATCTACCCGGCCGGAACATCGCGTGCACGCTCCTCTTCCACGAGGACGAGCTCCTCAAGGCAGGGTGCTACGAGCGGCTCGAGTACTTCATGGGACATCTCGCCGTTTCCGGCGTGACCGGCAACATCAATCGCGGCCGGCTGCTCAACGACGAGCGCGCGCGGACTCTCGCCGAGCAGGCGGTGCGATTCGTCGGCGGTCTCACGGGCGAGGCGGCGCACGGACTGCTCACCGTCGACCTGCGCGAGGACCGCACCGGCGCGCTCAAGGTGACGGAGATCAACGTCCGCCACGTCGCCGCGACCTCGGCGCTCGCGGCCGGCGGCGCGAACATGGCAGAGGCGCAGGTTCACGCGACGCTCGGCCGGCTGGACGAGATAGGCGAGATCGTTCCTCACTTCCCCGACGACAACGTCATCCTGCGGGACATCGACGGCGCGCCGCTCTGGCTCACCGACTACCGCGAGCTCGCGGGGGGGGAGCACGCATGATCGCGCGCGTTCTCGCGGCCGCGGCTCTCGTAGTCCTGCTTGCAGGCTGCGGGGGAAGTCACCGGCAGACATCGCCGCCGAAGACGCACACGCCGGTGAAACCGACGCCGAAGCACAAGCAGAAGCACCAGCGCCATACGGTCGGCAAGCTGACGAAGCTCGTCGTCACGATCCTCGACGGCGACCGGCGCGTACGGGTGCGGGGAGCGCAGGTGCGTCTCTGGAAGAAGAGCGGGCGTACCAACCGGCACGGCGTCACGACGATCAAGGCGCCGCGGAGGCGGCTCGAGGTCTCCGTGTCGGCGCCGGGTTACACGCAGACCCGCAGCCGCGTCGACTTCCGGCACAGCCGCTGGCAGACGGTGAACATCTACCAGCCGGGTTTGCAGTGGCCGATCTACGGCGCGAACACGGCGCGCACGCAGGCGCCGGAGCAGATCCGGCTGCGTCCGCCGTTCCACGTGGTCTGGAGCAAGGGCCTCGGCCACCTGATCGAGTTCCCGGCCGTCGTGGACAACGGGTTCGCGTACATCGGGAACGCCCGCGGCACCGTCCACGCGATCTCGATGCGCTCCGGCAAGTTCGCCTGGGTGCACCGGACGCCGGGCGCGCCGAAGATGGCGTCGTCGCCTGCCGTGTACGGCGACGAGATCGTCTACCACACGATGGACGGCTGGGTGTACGTCCTCGACCGGTTCAACGGACGCTTCAAATGGCGCTGGTACGCAGGCTCGCCGATCGAGTCGTCGCCGATCGTCGTCGACGGGATCGACTACTTCGGCGACTGGAACGGGGAGATGTATGCGCTCGACCTGCGCACGCACCGGCTGCGGTGGCGCCGCGACCTCGGCGCGAAGATCACCTCGAGCGCGGCCATCGCCGGCGGGAGGCTGTTCATCGGCGACTACGCGGGGCGGCTCTGGGCGCTATCGCCGGCGACCGGGTCGACGCGCTGGATCGGCCACGTGAACGGGAAGATCTACGGGACGCCCGCGGTTGCCGGCGGCCGGGTGTTCGTCCCCTCGGTCGCGTATTCCCTGTGGGCCTTCTCCACGAGCGGCGGGTACCTCTGGCGGGTGCCCGCCGGCTCGTACGTCTACTCCTCGCCCGCCGTGGCGGACGGTGTCGTCTGCTGGGGCTCCTACACCGGCACGTTCTACGGCGCCTCGGCCGCGAGCGGCCGCATTCTCTGGGAGCTCAACACCGGCGGTGCGATCTCGGGAGCCGCCGTGATCGTGGACGGGGTCGCCTACGCCGGCAGCTTCTCGCACCAGATCGTCGGCGTGAACCTCCACACCGGGCGCAGGCTCGTGACCTTTCCGCACGGCCAGTACGTTCCCGTCTCCGGCAACGGGATGCGCCTGCTCTTCAACGGTTTCTCCCGCATCTATGCGGTCGAGCCGCGCGGCTCCAAGCGGCGCCGGCTCGCGCACTGACGCCGTTTCCTAAGAGCGCCCTCATGACCGTCAGATATCGTCGCCGCTCGTGACTGCGCCTGCTCCCCCTCAGCGCGGCTTCGACCCCGAGGCCGAGCAGGAAGTCGACTTCGCGCGCTACGTCCGGCTCCTGGGCGTTCGCTGGTGGCTGCTCGCAGCAGGGCTAGTGGCGGGAGCCGTGATCGGCTACCTCGTGTCCCTCGGCGGCACGCAGGTGTACAAGGCTACGGCGACGCTCTATCTCGGGCAGCCGTACACGGCCGCCGGCGGCTCGCCGGCCCTCGGGGTGCAGACGAATCCGGCGACGGTGAGCCAGATCGTCCATTCCGCGCTCGTCGACGGCATCGTCGCCCACAAGTGCAAGACGACCGCGTCGAAGTTCCGCAAGGGGATCTCGACGGCGTCGGTGAGCGGTAGCTCGGTCCCGAAGACGAACACGAACCCACTCGTCTCGATCACCGTCCAGACGCGGCGCGCGAAGGTCGCGGAATGTGCAGCGAACGGTCTGGCGAACGAAGTGGTGCGCCGGGTGGGCAAGTACGCGGACGGCAAGATCGCGAACCTCAAGGCGGAGATCGCGACGGACCGGTCCGCGATCGCATTGATCGAGCACACGCTGTCGAATCCAGCGGTCTCTGTGACGAACAAGCTCCTCCTTTCTCTGTCGCTCAAGACGAATCAGCAGGATCTGATCTCGGCCACCCAGTTCCTGCAACAGGCGAAGCAGATCGAGCGGCCCTCGGTCCTGACGGGAGCCGCGGCGCAGAAGATCACGGCGCGCAGTCGCCGCAACACGGTCGTCGTCGGCGCGCTGATCGGCCTCATCCTCGGGGCGCTCGCGGCGCTCCTGTGGGACACGGTCGTGCCGCGGCTCACGCCGCGCAACGGCGAGTAGTTAGCCTCCGCGCATGTTGGAGGGCAAGCGCGTCGGGGTCGTCGTGCCTGCGTACGACGAGGAGGCGCTGATCGGCGCGACGCTCGCCGGGATCCCGCCGCTCGTGGACACGATCATCGTCGTCGACGACGGCTCGTCGGACCGAACGTCGGAGCGGGCGCAGGAGGTCGGAGACGGCCGGGTGGAGGTCGTCTCGCACGAGCGCCGCAGCGGCGTCGGCGCGGCGACCGTCACCGGGTACCGCCGCGCCCTCGCGGACGGGATGGACGTGGTCGTGGTCATGAACGGCGACAACCAGATGGATCCCGAGGATCTGCCGAAGCTGGTCGCACCGGTCGCGCGCGGCGAGCTCGACTACGCGAAGGCGAACCGGCTCGCCACGGGCCAGGCGTGGCAGCTGATCCCCAAGACGCGCTTCTTCGGCAACGCGATCCTCTCGATGCTGACGAAGGTCGCGTCCGGCTACTGGCACGTCGCCGACTCGCAGTCCGGCTACACGGTCGTCTCCCGCCAGATGCTCGAGCAGATCGACCTCGATCACGTCTACACGAACTACGGCTTTCCGAACGACATGCTCGTCCACCTCAACGTCTGGAACGCGCGCGTCCGCGACTTCCCCTCGCGGCCGATCTACGGGGTCGGCGAGCGCTCGAACATGCGTTACCGCCACGTCGTGCCGCGGATCGCGTGGCTGCTGGTGCGCGGCTTCTTCTGGCGGCTCTGGGAGAAGTACGTCAAGCGCGACTTCCACCCGCTCGTCTTCTTCTACGTGATGGGGTTCATCGCGACGGTCGCCGGCGTCCTGCTCGGGCTCGTCGTCGTCGGCTACCGGATCGCCGGCTACTCGATCCCGATCGCGACCGTCGTCCTCGTCGCTCTGCTCGTGATCTCGGGCCTCCAGTTCACGCTGTTCGCGATGTGGTTCGACATGGAGACCAACAAAGACCTCAAGTAGCTGGCGCTTCGCTCGCTGGGACCACGGAACTGCTCCGTGCTGTTCCTTTTGATGTTCTGGGCCTCAGCCCGGCCGAAGAGCGCAGCTCTTCGCCCGGTACTATCGCCCCGTGCCCACCGCGCTCGTGACCGGCGGCGCCGGATTCCTCGGCTCGCATCTCTGCGAATACCTGCTCGAGCGCGGCCACCGCGTCATCTGCGTCGACAACCTCGTCACCGGCTCGCTCGCGAACATCGAGCACATCCGCGACGGCGGCTTCACCTTCGTTCCGCACGACGTGTCGGAGCCGCTCTTCGTGGACGAGCCGATCGATTTCGTCTACCACTTCGCAGCGCTCGCGAGCCCGGAGGACTACCTCCGCATGCCGCTGCACTCGCTGAAGGTCGGCTCCTACGGCACGCACCACGCGCTCGGGCTAGCGAAGTTCAAGCGCGCGCGCTTCCTCACCGCGTCGACGAGCGAGGTCTACGGCGACCCGCAGGTGCATCCGCAGCCGGAGACGTACTGGGGGCACGTGAACCCGATCGGGCCGCGCGGCGTGTACGACGAGGCGAAACGGTATGCGGAGGCGTTGACGATGGCCTATCACGGCCAGCAGGGCGTCGACACGGCGATCGTCCGGATCTTCAACACGTACGGGCCGAGGATGCGGCCGAACGACGGACGCGCCGTCTCGAACTTCGTCCGCCAGGCTCTCGCGCAGGAGCCGCTCACGATCTACGGCGACGGGACGCAGACGCGGAGCTTCTGCTACGTGGAAGACCTGATGCGGGGCATCGTCCTCCTCGCCGAGAGCGGCGAGCACCTGCCCGTCAACCTCGGCAACCCCGACGAACGGACGGTGCTCGAGCTCGCGGAGCTCGTCAAACAACTCACCGGCACGTCGAGCGAGATCGTCTTCGAGGCGCTGCCGATCGACGACCCGATGCAGCGGAAGCCCGACATCACGCGGGCACAGCAGCTGCTGGGCTGGGAGCCCGAGGTTCCCCTCGAGGAAGGGCTCTCTCGGATCCTGCGCGAGCAGGGCCGCGAGCCGATCACGGCCTAACGAGCAGAGCCTGGGCGCCGAGCCTCTTCTCGTCCGCGCGTTGCGCCGCGAACCGGCCCAGCGGACGCCTGTCTGGTTCATGCGCCAGGCCGGCCGCTCGCTCCCGGAGTACCGCGCGCTGCGCGAGCGTCACGGCTTCTTCGAGATCGCGGGGACGCCGGAGCTGTGCGCCGAGGTGACGCTGCAGCCGGTGCGACGCCACGGCGTCGACGCCGCCGTCCTCTTCGCGGACATCATGTCGCCCATCCTCGGCATGGGTGTCGACGTCGAGCTCGTCGAGGGCGTCGGGCCGGTGGTGGAGGAGCGGATCGACTCGGCCGCCGCCGTCGAGCGGCTCAGGGTCGCCGAGCCCGAGGAGTGGGCGGCGCCGATTCTCGAGGCTGTGCGGCTCGTGCGCGGCGAGCTAGAGCCCGAGCGGGCGCTGGTCGGCTTCTGCGGCGGGCCGTTCACCGTCGCCGGCTATCTCGTCGAGGGCAGGCCGAGCCGCGACTTCGTCCGCACCAAGACGCTCATGTACCGCGAGCCCGCGACGTGGCACGCGCTGATGGAGCGGCTCACGGAGCAGTTCGCGCGCTACGTCGCCGCGACGGCGGCGGCCGGTGCCGACGCGATCCAGCTGTTCGACTCCTGGGTCGGCGTCCTCTCCGTCGCGGACTACCGGGAGTTCGTCGCTCCCTACTCGGCGCGCGTGCTCGAGGCTGCCGGCGTGCCGACGATCCATTTCGGCACCGGCGCGACGACGCAGCTGCTCGCCGAGATGGCGGCCGCGGGCGGCAGCGCCGTCGGCGTCGACTGGCGCATCCCACTCGACGCCGCCTGGACGGTCGTCGGGGAGGAGCGCGCGGTGCAGGGGAATCTCGAGCCAGCTGCGTTGCTCGGTCCCTGGGAGCGCGTGGAGTACGCCGCATTCGACGTACTTCGTCGTGCCGGCAGCAGGCCGGGCCACGTCTTCAATCTCGGGCACGGCGTGCTTCCGCAGACCGATCCGGACGTGCTCACGCGGCTCGTCGAGCTTGTCCGCAGCTACGGTCACGCCGCATGAAGAGCGCGGTGGTGCTGATGGCGTACGGGTCGCCGGAACGGCTCTCGGACGTTCCCGCGTACTACGCCGACATCCGCGGAGGCCGCGCGATCGCTCCCGAGCATCTCGCCGACCTGGTCGAGCGCTACCAGCGGCTCGGCATCGAGGACTCCTCGCCGCTCAACGCCACTACCGAGCAGACGCGCGCGGCGCTGGAGGCCGAGCTCGGTCTCCCCGTCTTCACCGGGATGAAGCACTGGACGCCGCGGATCGCGGACGCCGTCGAATCGGCGGTCTCCTCCGGAGCCGAGCAGGTAGTGGGGCTCGTGCTCGCGCCGCACTACTCCGCCCTGTCGATCGTCGGCTATCGCGAGCAGCTCGAGCGTGCGCTCGCCCGGCGTGCGGAGGTGCGCTTCGTCGAGAGCTGGCACTCCGAGCCGGGCTTCGTCGAATTGCTTGCCGACCGTGTCCGCGGGACCGACGCGCATGTCGTCTTCACGGCGCATTCGCTGCCGGCCCGGATCCTCGACGCCGGCGACCCGTATCGCGACCAGCTGCTCGAGACGTCGCGGCTCGTCGCCGAGGCTGCGGGGCTCGCTGCGTGGAGCTTCTCCTTCCAGAGCGAGTCCCCGACCGGCGAGCCGTGGCTCGGGCCGGACATCCTCGACCACCTCGAGTCGCTGCATCGCCAGGGCGTGGAGCGCGTCCTCGTGTGTCCGGTCGGCTTCGTCTCCGACCACCTCGAGATCCGCTGGGACCTCGATGTCGAGGCGCAGGAGAAGGCAGCCGAGCTCGGTCTGGATCTCGAGCGCATCGAGATGCCGAACGCCGACCCGGCATTCGTCCGCACGCTCGCCACGATTGTGAAGCGGGCGCTGTCGGTACCGTCACTCGCGTGAGCTCTCGTACCTGTCCGGACTGGCCCGAGCTGATGGAGATCGCGCCCGAGCTCCAGTTCAAGCACTACACCGTCGCCGAGGCAAAGCTGCCGGCCGACGCGCTGATGCACGTGCCGGACATCCAGCT
>JAICZB010000080.1 GCA_025933895.1 Thermoleophilia bacterium | reverse complement strand
TGCACGCCGTCCACGGGAACATGGACGACGCGGCGCTGCGCGAACGGCTCCCCGAGACGCTCGTCGTCGACGTGAGCGGGCTCGAGATCGGGATGACGCACGACCCCGGGCCGAGCGCCGGGAGGGAGGAGCGGCTTGCGGCACGGTTTCCCGGTTGCTCGGCCGTCGTCTACGGACACACGCACGAGCCGCAGGTCGCGCGAGAGGGAGACCTGTGGATCCTGAATCCGGGCTCGCCGACCGAGCGAAGGCGGGCGCCGTCCCACTCGATGCTCGTGGTCGAGGTGGCGGACGGTCGCGTCGCGCCGCAGCTGGTCCCGCTCTCTTGACACGAACAGCTGTTCGCACTATCATGCGAACAGATGTTCGGCAAGTTCCTGCTCCTGCTCTGCGCCGCGGTGCTCGCCGTCGGCCTCGCCGCTCGCGGCTCGAGCGGTGCGGGACCGAAGCACACGTACGTCGTGCAGCCCGGCGACACGCTCTGGTCGGTCGCAAAGCGGACGTATTCGGGGGATCCGCGGCAGGGCGTGTGGGAGCTCGAGCGGCGGAATCACCTGAACGGCCCGACGATCGTGCCGGGCGAGAAGCTGATCGTCCCCTAGGAGCTCGTGACCGGGAGGTCGATCCCGGTCGTGTAGACCTTCTCGCCGCGGAACAGCCGCTGCTCTGAATCCCACGGGAACCAGATCACGACCTTCCACTCGAGGCGGTCCCTAGTCGGAGGCTCGCCGAGCCACGGCGCCTGCCAGGTCGCGGACACGTCGGCCTCCTCACACACACCCTGCGGCCCGATCACGATGTCGGTCAGGTCGAAGCGGATGTCCGGGAACGCGGTCAGCAGCTCCGTGTAGAAGCGGGTCGCGCCGTCGTGGCCCTCCCAGCGATGGCCGGTCTGGACGAGCTCGTAGACGCAATCCGGCGTCAGCGTCGAGATCAGCCCCGCGAGATCGCGCGCGTCCTCCGCGAGCGAGTGCTTCTTGTAGAGCTCCCGCACGTCGCGGTACAGCTCGGGCGTCACCTCGCGGCGGTAGACCTCCAGCACGGTCGGATCGGCCATGGCCCCGAGCCTATCGCGGCAGCAGTCTCAGGCGGGTACGAGCTCGCCGGCCGCCGGATCCGTCCCGAACAGCTCGGGCATGCGCCCGACGAGGGCGACGAAGGCGTCGACGACCGCCGGGGCGAACTGCGTGCCGCGACACCGCACGATCTCGTCCGTCGCGTCGTCGAGCGTCCGGGCGGAGCTGTACGGACGCTCGGTCGTCATCGCGTCGACGGCGTCGGCCAGCCCGACGATCGCGGCTTCGAGCGGGATCTCCTCGCCGTGCAGTTCATGTGGGTAGCCGTGTCCGTCCCAGCGCTCGTGGTGGTGGAGGATGGCCGGCACGGCCGCGTGGAGCCGGTGGAGCCGTCCGACGATCCGGGCGCCGTCCTCCGGATGGCGCTTCACGATCTCGAACTCGAGCTCCGTCAGCCGGTCGGGCTTCGTCAGGATCGCGTCGGGGACGCCGATCTTGCCGATGTCGTGGAAGAGCCCGGCGAAGCGGAGCACGTCGAGCTGCTCGCGCCCCAGCCCGAGCTCCTCACCGAGCGCGACCGCGATCCGCTGCACGCGCTGCGAATGCCCGGCGGTGTACGGATCCTTCGCGTCGACCGTCGCGTTCAGGCTCTCGACCGCTTCGAGCGCGCTCTCCTCGAGGAGCCGGTTCGACTCGACGAGCCGCAGCGTCCGCGCGCGGAGCTTGGCGTTCTGCCGGCTGAGCGTGTGGGAGGCGCCGCGCACGAGCAGCGCCAGCGCGAGCCAGAGTGCGAGGAAGACGCCGGCGACGGCGAACCACAGCATCTGCCCGCGCGACCCGATCAGGCGGCTGAGCGCGGACGGGTTCGCGTAGATCTCATACGCGCCGATCGCGTGCGAGCCGTCGATGCTCTTGATCGGCGTGTAGACCTCGAACAGGCGATGGAGGCTGTGCGCGCGGGCGAGCTTGTTGCGCTCGAAGGCGTCCTCGTCCTGTGCTTCTCCACCGGTGCCGACGAGCGCCGCGATCGGCCGGTTCTCACGGATCACCTCGCCGAGCTCGTCTTCGAGCGGGAACCTGTGGTTGATCCGCTCCGGGTCCACGTTCGTCCAGGCGAGGACGCCGTCCGCCCGCCAGACCTTCACGCTGAGGATGTCCTGCCTGCGGACGGCCGACGCGAGCCGTCCCTCGTTGCGGCGCGAGACGACCACCTGGTTCCCGTGGACGAGCACCGGCCGGACGAGGCCGTCGACGTAGCGGGCGAGCGCGGTCTTCTCGGCGTTCAGCGCCTCCGCCGTCAGCGAGCGGGAGAGCATCCAGCCGAGCGTGACGCCGGCTCCGGCGCAGATCAGCGCCGACGCGAGCAGAAAGACACGAAGGAGCGTGAGCGACCGTTGGAGGTCGCGCCCGCGCCGCAGCCGCCGCTTGCCCTCTTCCACCGGCGCAATATCGGCCGCGCGGGTCGGTCGGATTAGCCCCGGACCTTCCTAGAATCGCCGCGTGGACCTCGACGTCGTCTTCCTCGGCACGGCTGCCTCGATGCCGACAGCGCAGCGTGCACCCGCGGCGCTGCTCGTCCGGCGCGGCAGCGAGCGCCTCCTCTTCGACTGCGGCGAGGGGACGCAGCGGCAGCTGCAGCGGTCGGCGATCGGGCTTCCGGATCTGCAGGAGATCTTCCTCACGCACTACCACGCCGACCATTTCCTCGGCCTGCCCGGGATGCTGAAGACGTTCGCGCTGCGCGGCCGGGACGAGACGCCGCTCACCGTCTACGGACCGCATGGCGTGCGTGAGCTGTTCAACCGCCTCCGGCCGTTCCTCGGGCGGCTGCCGTATCCGCTGACCCTCGTCGAGCTCGGGGAGGGGGAGCGGCTCGAGCGCGGCGACTACGCGATCGAGGGATTCGCGGTCGAGCATGGCGCGGAGGCGCTCGGCTACGCGATCGTCGAGGCGGAGCGTCCGGGCCGCTTCGACGTCGCGGCCGCGGACGCACTCGGCGTTCCGGACGGCCCGGCCCGCGGGCGGCTGCAGGCGGGCGAGACGGTGACGGTCGACTCCGGGCGCACCGTGACTCCGGGCGAGGTCCTCGGGGCGCCGAGGCCGGGGCGGAAGCTCGTCCTCACGGGCGACACGGCTCCGTCGCCGCTCGTCGTCCAGGCCGCGCACGGCGCGGACCTGCTCGTGCACGAGGCGAGCTTCATGTCGGACGAGAAAGAGCGCGCCGGGGAGACGATGCACTCGACGGCCGCGGACGCCGCCGAGGTCGCGCGCCTTGCGCAGGTGCGGCTGCTCGCGCTCACGCACGTCTCGCCGCGCTACTTCGGCCCGGAGCTCGCCAACGAGGCCCGTGGCGTCTTTCCCGACACCGTCGTGCCGCGCGACTTCGACCTGATCGACGTGCCGTTCCCCGAGCGCGGCGCTCCGCGGCTCGTCAAGAGCGGCGCGCGGCCGCCGCGCTCCGAGGAGGGCCGCGAGCCGAAGGCGGCCGAAGTCCCTATGATCGAGCCCTAGTGAGCGGGATGGTCCAGATAGCAACGGCGGGGGACGTCGCCGAGGCGGAGGAGATGCAGGAGATCCTCCGCAACGCGGGGATCGACTCGTCGGTCGAGCAGGCGCCGGAGGACGACGCCGTGAACGTCCTCGTCCCCGAGGCCGAGCTCGAGACCGCGCAGGAAGCGATCGAGGCGCTCACCGAACCCGACGACCTCATCTCGGAGCCTTAGATGGGCGCCATGACGACGGTGATGGTTCGTGGCAGAACGCGCCTCGGCACAGGCGCGGCCGCGCGGCCGTCACGCCCTTCGTAGTCGCGCCTTCGCAGACGAGCTCGTCCGGGACGCGGGCATCGCTCCCGGCACGCTCGCGCTCGATCTCGGCGCCGGCGGCGGCGTCCTCACGCGCGCGCTTGCAGACGCAGGCACGCGCGCACACGCGGTCGAGCTCGACCCGGCGGCGCTGCGACAGCTGAGGGCGCGCTTCGACGGCGACCCGCGAGTCGAGGTGGTCGAGGGAGACGCGACTCGCGTGCGGCTGCCGGACGAGCCGTTTGCGGTCGTGGCGAATCTCCCGTTCGCCGCGGGCACGGCGATCCTGCGCCGCCTGCTCGGAGACCCGCGCGTGCCGCTGAAGCAGCTCGACGCGATCGTGGAGTGGGGGCTCGCCGCGAAGCGGACGGCCGTCTGGCCGTCGACGCTGCTCGGCTGCACCTGGGGAGCGTGGTACGAGCTGCGGCTCGTCCGGCGTGTGCCGCGCGCCTGCTTCGCTCCGCCGCCGAGCGTCGACGCCGCCGTGCTGCGTGCGACACGCCGGCCGGATCCGCTCGTCCAACCGGCCCAGGCCGCCGACTACGAGGGGCTGCTGCACCGCGCGTTCGCCGCCCAGGCGCCGCTCGACCGGATCCTCCCGCGCGGCGTCGTTCATCGGGCCGCGCACGAGCTCGGCTTCGACCGGCACGCCGCCGCCCGCGACCTCGACGCGCGGCAGTGGGCTCGGCTCTACGCGGCGGTCAGATCTGCCACGCCCCGTCAACGAGCAGCGGCACCTCGCCGCCGTCGCGGGTCACGCCGCTGACCGTCACTTCGTTCGATCCGATCATGAAATCGACGTGGATCTCGCTCTCGTTGATCCGCGGCAGGTCCGCGGGATCCGAGATCGGGTGCGCGTACGCATCGCCGAGGGCGACGTGGCTCGCCGCGTTCTCGTCGAGCAGCGTGTTGAAGAACGTCCGCCCTAGCCGGCCGATGCGGCTCTCGCCGTCGACGAGCGCCACCTCCCCGAGCCGTGCCGCGCCCTCGTCGGTGGCGCAGCGCTGTCTGAGCGCGTCGGCGTTCGCGTCGGCGTCGATCTCGACGGCGCGCCCGTGCTCGAACCGGATCCGCAACCCGCTCACGACCGAGCCGCTCACGTCCAGCGGCTTCGTCGACCTGACGACGCCCTCCGTCCTCTCGGGGTCGGGAGTCGTGAAGACCTCCTCGGTCGGGAGGTTCGGGACATGCTGGACGCCGGTGCGCGTCGTCGCCCCGCCGCCCTCCTTCGCAAAGCGCGAGCTGGGGAGGAGACCGACCGTGAGGTCGGTGCCGGGCCCGACGAAGCGCACGGCGTGGAGATCGAGCTCGTCGAGGCGCGACGCGACCTGCCAGATCTCGTCGATCCGCTGTCGCCAGGCGGCCGCCGGGTCGGGCTCGTCGAGGCGGCAGACGTGCTCGAGGTCTCGCCAGAGCGCCTCGACGGCGGCCCCGGGCTCGAGCTCCGGGAAGACGACCTGCGCCCACGCTTCCGTCGGGAACGGCGACACGGTCCACGCGACGGAGCGATCGTCCACGACCTTGAAGACCTCCGGCACGCTGGGAAGCCGGTCGCGGGCCGCCCGCACGGGATCGACTCCGTTGAGGAGACCGGGTGGGACCAGCGGCGTGAGGACGATGCGGGCGGCGCCGAGCTCGCCGAGGTCGAGCATCCGGCGGCCCAGCCATGGCGGGATCCAGGAGAGCGAGTCGTCGGCGGCCGCCTCGATCCGGATCCGCTTCACCAACGGGTCGAAGTAGACGACGTCGACGTAGCGCGCGCCGCGTTCGTAGGCGCCGCGCGCGATCCGGCGGATGAGCGGTGCGGCCTCGGGCAGCCCCTCGACCGCCACGACCTGGTCCGGCTGGACGTTGGCGCCGAAGCTCACGATCAGGTCTGCGTACCGGTCGAGCAGCTCCTCGTCCACGGTCAGGACGGTATAGGCTCGCGCGCCGCGTTCACCACTCGCTCCACTCGGCGATGCGCCGGGAGACGCCGAGGTAGGCGGCGAGCTCGTCCGGCAGGTAATCGGGGAAAGCGGCGTACGCCGTCAAGCGCACGTGCCCCTCGAGCAGCACGAGCTTCGACCGCTCCAGGTCGGTGACGGCGATCAGCTCAGGATTCGTCGCCGCGGCGGCCGCGATCGCGCGATCGCCCTCGTCCCGTCCCTGCACCTCGGCCGCGACAGTCGCCAGCCGGGTGCCGTTCGAAACCGTGAGCCACCAGTCCCAGTTGATGTACAGGATCGCGAGCACCTCGTCACGGGTGAGGTCGACCCGCTCCCACACGACGTCGTCGGGGAAGCCGTCGAAGAGCCCGTCGCGTGTGTTCCACTGGCGCTTCCGCTCGTCGACGTCCGCCGGTGTCCATCGCGAGACAGCCGCAAGCTCGGAATCCCAGAAGCCTTCGAGGACTTCCGCCTCCGTCGCTCTGCGCAGTACCCGCATCTTTCGTATTGTCCCGTCAGCTCGTATCCGTCCCGCTTTCCGAGGGGGGAACGCGATGTATACGGTCATCCGTAGGTACCAGGGCGTCGTCGACACCACCGAGGTGGTGCGGCGCGCGATCGACGAGTTCGCGCCGCAGGTCCGCGCGCAGCCCGGCTTCCAGGGGTACTGGGTCGTCGACGCCGGCGACGGCGTCGTCGCGACGATCACGGCCTTCGACTCTGAGGACGCTGCCGTCGAGTCGAACGCGGCCTCCGCAACGTGGGTGCAGGAAAACGTGCCCAACCTCGTCCCGAATCCGCCGCGGGTGACCGCGGGGGAGACGACCGGGGTGATGGCGGAGATCCCTGCCTGAGCTCCGCTGTTGGCTGCCCCGTCGGCCATCCGGCGGGGCAGCTACAGTCGCACCTGCACGTACCCCTTTAACCCGGTCCAGCGAGGCCGGAAAGGAGTCGGATGAGCACGCACGCGCCCGTACAGGGCAAGACCCTTCTCGACGCCGACGGGCTCGGGCGGACGCTCTCCCGCATCGCCCACGAGATCATCGAGGGCAATCCGGAGCTCGACGGCCTCGCGCTCGTCGGGATCCAGACCCGAGGCGTCCCGCTCGCGCGGCGGCTCGCGCGCCTGATCGAGGAGCGCGCCGGAGTCGAGCCCGCGCTCGGCGCCGTGGACATCACCTTCTACCGCGACGACGTCACGGTGCGCGGCGGGGAAGCGCCGCTCGCGGCACAGCCGCTCGTCCGCGCGACACAGCTCGATTTCCCACTCGAGGGACGGACAGTCGTCCTCGTCGACGACGTCCTCTACACCGGTCGCACGATCCGCGCGGCGATCGAGGCGCTCTTCGACTACGGCCGGCCCGCCCGCGTCCAGCTTGCGGTGCTCGTCGACCGCGGACACCGGGAGCTGCCGATCCGGCCGGACTACGTCGGCAAGAACCTGCCCACCGCGCGCGGCGAGCGGATCCAGGTGCAGCTCGTCGAGGTGGACGAGCTCGACGCGGTGCTGCTTGTCGGGAGCCCGGAGGAGCGCAGATGATCCGCCTCGTGACCGACGACCTTCGGCCGCCGGGTGACCCGCCGAGGCGGCACCTCCTCTCGGTCGGCGACCTGACGCGCGACGACGTCGAGCGGCTGCTCGGCACGGCGCGCACGTTCGAGACCTCGCTCGATCGGCACGTGAAGAAGCTGCCGACGCTCAAGGGCCACCTCGTCGTCAACCTCTTCTACGAGTCCTCGACGCGCACCTCTTCCTCCTTCGAGCTCGCCGCGAAACGGCTCTCGGCGGACACGCTGACCGTCAAGTCGGCAGGCTCGTCGGTGGACAAGGGCGAGTCGCTCAAGGACACGGCCCTCACCCTCGGCGCGTACGACCCCGACGTGATCGTGATCCGGCATCCGCAGATCGGTGCGCCGCAGCTCGTCGCGCGCGTCACCGACGCTCACGTCGTCAACGCGGGAGACGGCAAGCACCAGCATCCCACTCAGGCGCTGCTCGACCTCTACACGCTGCGGGAGGAGCTCGGTCGCCTCGACGGCCTCCACGTTGCGATCGTCGGCGACGTTCTGCACTCGCGCGTCGCGCGCTCCCTGCTGCAGGCGTTCGCACTCGTCGGGATCCGGGCGACGCTCGTCGGGCCGCCGGCGCTGCTGCCACGCGAGCTGCCGGCCGAGACCACGGTCGACATCGGGGCGATCCGCGACGCGGACGTCGTCTACGTCCTCCGGATGCAGAACGAACGGATGGAGGCGGGAGCGAACTTCGTCCCCAGCCTCCGCGAGTACACAGCGAGGTGGGGGATCACGCCGAAGCGGCTGCGGCCGGGCCAGAAGGTCATGCATCCCGGCCCGATGAACCGCGGCGTCGAGATCGACCCGCGCGTCGCCGACTCCCCTGGGTCGCTGATCACGAGGCAGGTCCGTTCGGGGCTCGTCGTGCGGATGGCAGTCCTCTACGACGTCCTCACCGGCGGCCCCGTCGGGGTGCAGGCGCTTGCGGCCGTGGAGGTCGCGTGATGCTCTGGCAGAAGGAGCTTCCGGGCGCAGACCTCGTCATCCGCGGCGCGCGCGTGCTCGATCCCGCCGAGGGGATCGACGCGCGCCTCGAGGTGCGGATCGACGGCGGGACGATCACCGACGTTGCGCAGCGGGTCGACACGAACGAGCACCGCGTGGTCGAGGCGGACGGGCTCGTCCTCGCGCCGGCCTTCGTCGACCCGCACGTTCACCTGCGGACGCCGGGCCGCGAGGACGAGGAGACCGTCGCGAGCGGCACCGCCGCCGCGGCGGCCGGCGGCTACTGCGCGATCCTCGCGATGCCGAACACCGATCCGGTCGTCGACTCGGCGGCGACGCTCGGCGCTCTCGTCGACACCGCCAGCCGCGAGGCGGAGGTGCCGGTCGGCTTCCTCGCCGCGATCACGCGCGGGCAGCGCGGCGAAGAGCTGACCGAGATGGGCGAGCTCGCCGCGACCGGGGCCGTCGCCTTCTCCGACGACGGAGTGCCGGTCGCCTCGGCCGGCCTGATGCG
>JAICZB010000029.1 GCA_025933895.1 Thermoleophilia bacterium | reverse complement strand
CGTGCAGGTCGATTCCGAGGTCGGCGAGGGTCCCCTCGAGGGCCGGGAGCATGCGGTCGGGCGGGAACGCGGGGTCCCACTCGTCGCCGCGCCACGCGCGGCCCACGTCCCAGAGCTCGACCTCGCGGAGCCCGAGGCCGAGGCGCGAGCGGAAGAACCGCTCGCCCGCCTCCTCCCAGAGAGACTCGGTGTCGGCGAGCAGGCGGCGGCACTGCTCCGCGAGATCGTCGAGCGGGAAGCCGAAGCTGCGGTACAGGTCCGCGTAGTTCTCGGCGCCGAGCCGCGTCGTCTCGCGCTGGCCGACCTGCGCGGCCTGCAGCTCGAGGGGGTTCAGATGCTCCTCGGTGAGCTCGGTCCGCGCTGCCTCGATGCGCGCGCGGACGGCGCGATCCTCCTCGTTCATCATCCGCGGCTTGAGCATCCGGTACGGGATCTCCTCGCCGTCGACCGTCGCGGTCAGGGTCGCCTCGAGCTCGGCGACGCGCTCCGCCTCCTCGCTGACGAAATTGCCGAGGTAGCCCGCACAGGCGAACTTCCACAGCTCGCACCGGCGGCGGTCGCCGTCGACCGAGGCGCCGAGCGCGAGCGCCGTGTCGAGCTCGGTCAAGCGCTCGTGCCGCTCGTAGATCGGCGCGATGTCGTACGACTCCTTGAGTCCCGCGAAGTGGAGGTAGGTCTCCTCGTCGAGCTCCGCGAGGAAGCGGTCGGCGTCCGCGCTGAGCGCGTCGATCTCCCCTTGCTGAAGCGGCTCGGTCATGCGGGTTCGTAGGATAGACCCGTGCGGGAGATCTCCCTCAAGACCGATCGCAAGACGCAGCTGATCGAGATCACGGACCGGGTTCGCGAGGTGCTCGACGGGACGAACGGCGCTTCGGCGGCGCTCGTCTACGTCCCGCACACGACCGCCGGTGTCGCGATCAACGAGCGCATCGACCCCGAGCTCGTGACCGACCTCGAGAACGCCTTTCAGCGCGTCGTCGGCGACGACTGGGAGTGGCGCCACGACGACGAGGACGGGCCGAACGCGCCGTCCCACGCCCGGGCCTCGCTCGCCTCGAGCCCGCAGGTGCTCATCCCAGTCCGGGACGGAGGTCTCGCGCTCGGCACCTACCAGGGCGTCTTCTTCTGCGAGTTCGACGGCCCGCGCGAGCGCACGATCTACGTCACGACGCTCGCGTAGCCCCGGCGTCGTTACCGTGGGCGCCGTGGCCGCGCCGGTGACCAAGGGAGAGGAGCTCGAGCTCGACGTCGACTCGCTCGCGTACGGCGGCAACGGCGTCGCGCGGCTCGACGGCTTCGTCGTCTTCGTGCGGCGTGGGCTTCCCGGCGACCGCGTGCGGGCGCGGGTCACGAAGGTCAAGCGGAGCCACGCCGAGGCGCTCGCGACGGAGGTGCTCCGGCCGGGACCCGAGCGGGTGGAGGCGCCGTGCGCGCACTTTCCCGCCTGCGGCGGCTGCCGCTTCCAGGACCTCGCGTACGAGGCGCAGCTCGAGCAGAAGCAGCTGCAGGTGCGCGACGCGCTGCAGCGGCTTGCGGGCATCGCCGAGCCGCCGCTCGAGCCGATCGTCCCGTGCGAGCCGGAGATCTTCCACTACCGCAACAAGCTCGAGTACTCGTTCACATCCACGCCCGATGGGCCGGCGCTCGGCTTTCACCGGGCCGGCCGCTGGGACGAGGTGCTCGAGATCGAGCGCTGCTGGCTCACCGACGAGCTCGGGAACGGGATCCGCGACGCCGTCCGCGTCTGGGCGCGCGAGGAGGGGCTCGAGGCCTACTCGCAGGCGGACGGAAGCGGCTACCTCCGCCACCTCGTCGTGCGGCAGGGCCGCAACACGGGCCAGGCGCTCGTCCAGCTCGTGACCGCGCCCGGCGAGCGGTTCGAGACCGGCTACCTCGTCGACGTCCTCCGCCGCATCCCCGAGGTTCGCTCCGTCCATTGGTCGATCAACGACACGCTCGCCGAGGTGACGAACCTGCCGACGCGGCTGCTCTGGGGAGAGGAATGGATCGAGGAGGAGCTCTGCGGCCTCCGCTTCCGCGTCCGCCCGAACGCGTTTCTGCAGACGAACACGGCGATGGCCGAGCGGCTCTACGCTCTCGCGCGCGAGGCTGCGGGGCTGACCGGCGGCGAGACCGTCTGGGATCTCTACTGCGGGATCGGCACGATCGGGCTCTCGCTCGCGCGCGACGCGCTGACGGTCTGGGGCATCGAGGTCTCGGAGGAGTCGGTCGCCTGCGCGCTCGAGAACGCGGAGCTCAACGGGATCACGAACTCGGCCTTCTTCGCCGGCAACGTCGGCGAGGTCGTCGAGGAGCTGCTCGAACGCTCCGGGCCGCCGGACGTCGTCGTCGTCGACCCGCCGCGCGCCGGCCTCGCCGGGAAGGCACTGCGCCGACTCGGCCGTATCGGCGCGCCGCGACTCGTCTACGTCTCCTGCAATCCGACGACGCTCGCCGGCGACCTCAAGGCTCTACGCGACGAGCACGGCTACGAGCTTCGGCGGGTGACGCCGGTGGACATGTTCCCGCACACGCCGCACGTCGAGTGCGTCGCGCTCCTCGAGCACGTGCCGGGCTAGGCGGCACGGCCGCGGCGCAGCCGCCGCCAGAGGAGGTCGCCGTTCGCGAGCAGGAAGCCGAAGGAGAGGAACGGCAGCGCCGGCAGGCCGCTCGCGTCCGTGGCGTTCGCGAGCACGAGCGTCAGCGAGTACATCCCGGTCATCGCGAGCCACGTCCAGCCGGGCCTGAGCCCCCAGCGCACCGCCGCTGCGAGGAAGAGCGCGAAGAAGAGGATGTCCGGGGGGCCGAGCCCGGCCGCGTTGCCACCCGGCGCGAGGAAGGCGACGGCGACCGCCGAGTACACCGCGAAATGGTGGTGGACGATGTGGTTCGTCGGCCCTGCGGCTACGGAGATCGCGTCCACGAAGGGGATGATCAGCGCGATGATCAGCACCCAGCTGAGCTCTTCGAACAGCCAGAGGAAGATCCAGCCGCCGCACGTGTAGGCGGCGAGCTTCATGAAGTTCGAGGCGAGGTGGGCGTCGGCGCGCCAGGTCACGACCGCTGCGATCGCGAACACGGCGAGCGCGACGGCGACGAGCCGGCGCCTCGGCCAGAGCGGCAGCGCGAGGAAGATGAGGGCGAGCGTCGCCGGGAGCACACCCGCCGCGATGACGACGACTTCCGGCCAGAGCCCGACGCTGTCCAGGCGCGGTGCGACGGCGTCCCACGTCACGACGCCGGCCGCGAGGAGGACGAACGCCGCGACGCGGAGGCGCGCCCTCGCGTCCATGGTCAGTACGGAGGTGTCTGGCTCCACCACTCGCCGAGCACCTTGAAGGCGTTCCAGAACGCCGTCTTCGCCGGCTGCTCGTCGAGCGACTCGTCGATGTCTGGCGTGACGAGCCCCTGGATCGTCGGCGTGAACTCCTGCAGCTCGCCGTCGACCAGCGCGACCTCGCGCGCGAGCGGAAACTGCGCGGCATTGAGAAAGGCGAGGGCCGGCTCGCCCATTGCGACGACGAGCTTCGGTTGGACGATGTGCAGCTCGCGGAGGAGGAACGGACGCGACTCCTCCTCGTCGCCGCCGGCGAACTTGAGGCAGTTCGTGCCGTAGATCGCCATCGGGTCGACGTGGAGGCGTTGCAGCGACTTGAGGAGCGCGTTACCCGCCCGGCCGTAGAATGCGACCCCCTCCTGCAGCTCCGACGCCTTCGGCGAGTACTTCAGCAGGAAGACGTCCGCGAGCGGGTGGCCGGAGCCGAGCACGGGCACGCGGGCCCCGCCCGCGGTCTGCGCGAGCTCGTCAGCGAGGGCGTTGCTCTCGGTGATCGCCTTTTGCAGGTATTTCTCGTAGATCTCGTCGTTCGCCACGGTCACAGGATGCTCCGCGAGAAAGGTTCGGGATCAGCGCACCCGTTCCTTGGCCTGGGCCACCCACTTCAATCCCTGCAGGTAGACGAGCGACTTCGGCCGGCGCAGCACCTCGGCGTCGTGGAGGGAGACGAGGAACTCCTCCGGCCCGCTGAAGCGCCGCAGCTGGACGGCGCCCGTGCCGACGCCGGCGAGGACGTGCGCATCGGAGCCGGCCCCGGCCGTGAGGTTGTACTTGCGGGCGAAGCGGAGCGCCTCCTCGTTGTACGCCTCGAAGAGGAGACGCGCGTTGTAGACCTCGAACACGTCGATCTCGGCGAGGTGGCGGTGCAGCGTCGCCGGGCTCGGGATCGCGTGCAGGCGGTCGAAGGGATGCGGCAGGTAGACGAGCCCGCCCTGCACCCGGATTGCGTCGATCGTCTCGCCGAAGGACATGCCCGGCGGGATCTCCTCCCGCAGGAAGAGCCCGATGACCTCGCCGTCCCCCGCCGTCTTGATCTCCTCGCCGGGGATGACGACGAGGCGGCGCCCGCGGGCGCGCTCGACCGCCTCCAGGGCGCCGGCGAGGACGTTGTGGTCGGTGACCGCGATCGCGCCGAGCCCCTGGGCCTCCGAGTGGTCGAGCAGCTCGTCGACGTCGATCGAGCAGTCGTGCGACCAGCTCGTGTGGAGATGGAGGTCGGCGACGATCCAGTCGCGTTCCTCGTCGGGTCGGGTCGTGGTGTGGCTGCGTCGGCGGGAGGCGAGCCGGTCGTAGACCTCCTCGACGCAGTCGGCGAGCGCCTCGGCCGTCTGCGGCTCCGCTGACGCCAGGCTCTCGGCGGTGCGCCGCGCGCGGAAGGCCTCGTCCTCGATCATCCGTGCGGTCTCGGCGGCTGCGAGCTCCGGTTGCCCGGCGCGACCGGGCGGAGCCGCGATCGCGACACCTGCGGTCCGGGCCTCGGCCACGAGGCGCGGCAGTCCCTCGGCTGCGGGGACGAAGATCGCCGCGGAGCGGAGCAGCTCGGCGCGCGTCGCGCCCGTGCGGGCGGTTCGAACGCGCATCCGCCCGCGCAACCGGGATGGCACCGTCGGTCGTGAGGCAGGGATTCGCGTTCGGAGGAGCACGAGCTCCCAGCCGGGTTGCTGCGCGAGCTCGCGTACGAGCGCGCGCAGGAGCGGCCGCTCCGTCTGCCGCCACTCCATCACCACCAGCTGCTTCTTCTCGGCAGGCGCGAACAGCTCGGGGTCGATTCCGTGCGGGACGAGCTCGTAGCGGCCCGGGAAGCGGACGGCCGCTGCCTCCGCGACTTCCTCGCTCGTCGCGAGGAGTGCGTCGAGGCGACCGAGCAGCCGCTCCCGCTGCGCGCGGCCGGGCGGATAGCCGAGCCGCTCCGGCGAGAAGAAGGTCGCTGCCGTGAGCGCCGCGGAGTCGCGGAGCGCGAGGTACGAGAGACTCGGTAGCCCGGGCTCGAAGCCGTGCACGACGTCGAACCTCCCGCGTGCGAGCGCGAGTGAGAGGCTCGCACGGACGCCGACGGGCACTCCCATCCGGCTCCGCCGGGAGATCGGGACGGCCGGTCCGATCGCGATCAGCTCTTCGTCGTCGACCGCGCCGAGCAGCGCGCGCCGCCCGGCGGCCAGTTCACGCGCGCGGTTCGAGGGCGCCAGGATCGTGACCGCGTGGCCGCGCCGGCGTAGTTCGCGCGCGAGCACGTCCACGTGCTCGTTCACGTCGTGCGGCTGCGACCAGGCGAACGGCGTGACGAGCGCGATCCGCACTTCGATCGAGTCTAGTGCTCGCTAGAGGTCGAGCAGCATCTCGTGCTGCCGGACGAAGACCGAGCCGCCGAGCTCGCGCAGCACCGGCGCGGCGGCGTCGTCCTCCGGGAGGTTGAGGACGCTGACCCGGCCGAGCGCGCGCAGCGTACGCAGCAGCGGCTTCGGCTCGCCGGCGTACTGGACGAGCTGGACGTTCTCCCCGGGCTGGCGGTACACCGCGGCGCCGGCGCCGGTGTCTGTCGCGAGGCCGCGCGCGTCGGCGTAGTGCGCGAGCGTCCCGTCGGCGCGCTGCCAGGGCTCGCGCTCGCTACCCAGCTCGCGGATCCGCGCCTGCGCCTCGTCGGCGGAGATGTCGCGCGTCTCGTGCGCGTCTTCGTCTTCGGCTGTCGGCAGCGACCAGACCTCGACGTCGCGGACGGTCCGGTAGCCGAGCTTCTCGTAGAGGGCGAAGGCGCCCCTGTTCTCGACGATCACCTCGAGCCACACCCGTCGCACACCGCGTTCCCGGGCCTCCTCGTGCAGCGCGAGCATCAGCGCTTCGCCGATGCCCGACCGGCGCGTGCCGGCCACGACGCCGACGCCGCCGATCCAGGCGTCCTCGCCGCGCACGCCGAGGTTCCCGAGGCCGACGGGTGCGCCGCCCCGGAATGCGATCCGGGAGGCGTCGAGATCGAGGTCGAACGCGTCGTCCATGAAGGCGAGCGTCGCCTCGTCCACGTGGAACGGGACGAGGTACCCCTCGTAGGCCGCATTGAACAGCTCCGCTCGCTCAGCGGGCGCGAGCGAGCGGGCGGAGCGGATTTCGAGATCCGGGCTCACGTCAGGTCTCGCAGAAGCCCGGCGTTCCGGGCGACGAGGAGGGCGAGCCACGTGGAAATCGCCGCGACGAGGGCCGTGCGAACGCCGTATGTGCTCGTGCCGGCGACAGCCGCTGCGGCGAGCCCCACGGGGAAGACGAGCCAGGCAAACACGCCCACGCGCGCCATCCACACGAAGGCAGCCGGCGTCAGGCCGATCGGGACGAGGATCGCGAGCGGTGTCAGCCAATCCCGTGCCGACACCGCCCGCGTGACCATCGGTCGCTAGACCTCCGCCGTCGCCTCGTGCTCGGCCGCGACGCGCGCGTTCTCGCGGATGAACTGCTCGGTCAGCTCGTACGCCTCGTCGTCGACGATCTGCTTCGGCGGCGACTTCATGAGATACGAGCTCGGGCCGACCAGCGCGCCCGCCACGCCGTTGTTGAGCGCGAGCTTCGACAGCCGGACGGCGTCGATCACGATCCCGGCCGAGTTGGGCGAATCCCAGACCTCGAGCTTGAGCTCGACGTTGAGCGGCACGTCGCCGAACGACGACCCCTCCATCCGGATGTAGGCCCACTTGCGGTCGGTCAGCCACGGCACGTAGTCGGACGGGCCTACGTGCACGTTCCCCGCGCCGAGGTCGTAGTCGAGCATCGAAGTGACCGCGTTCGTCTTCGAGATCTTCTTCGACTCCAAGCGCTCCCGCTCGAGCATGTTGAGGAAGTCGGAGTTGCCGCCGACGTTGAGCTGCATCGTCTTGTCGAGGTGGACGCCGCGCTCCCGGAAGAGCGAGGTGAGGACGCGGTGCGTGATCGTCGCGCCGACCTGCGACTTGATGTCGTCGCCGATGATCGGGAGGCCCTTCTCCTCGAACCGCTTGCCCCAGTAGTCCTCGCGCGCAATGAAGACCGGCATGCAGTTCACCATCGCGCAGCCGGCCTCGAGCACCTGCTCGGCGTACCACTTCGTCGCTGCCTCGGAACCGACCGGAAGGTAGTTGACGACGACGTCGGTCTTCGTCTCCTTGAGGATCCCGACCACGTCGTCCGTCTTGCCCGGCGACTTCTCGACGACCTGCGACAGGTACTTGCCGAGCCCGTCGTGCGTCATGCCGCGAGAGACCTCGATGCCCGTCTTCGGGACATCCGCGAATTTGATCGTGTCGTTCGGATGCGCCCAGATCGCGTCGGAGAGATCCTCGCCGACCTTGCCCTTGACGACGTCGAACGCGGCGGTGAACTCGACGTCCCGGACGTGGTAGCCGCCGAGGTTGACGTGCATGAGGCCGGGGACGAACTGGTCGTCCGGCGCGTCCTTGTAGTACTCGACGCCCTGGAGCAGCGAGTTCGCGCAGTTTCCGACGCCGACGATCGCGACGCGGACCTTGCCGTCGTCGAGCCGGCCGCGGCCGTTCGTCGAGTTACCGTTGGTCGACATTCGTGCCTCCGTGAAGAAGTTGCTTGCGGACGTGCAGGATGCGCTGGACCACCGTGAGCCAGGCCGTCGCTGCGAGAAGGACGATCGCCCAGGGCAAGCCGCCCCAGGGCGCGAAGACGAGCCCCGCGGTGATCACGACGACGCGCTCGGCGCGCGACCCCAGGCCGACGGTTCCGCTGAGCCCGAGCGCCTCGGCGCGGGCGCGCGTGTACGAGACGAGGAACGAGCCGATCACCGCCGCGACCGCGACGACGACGGCCCAGTCCTCGCCGTGACGCGAGAATACGAGCGCGATCGCCGCGAGCATCGCTCCCTCGCCGACGCGGTCGGTCGTGGAGTCGATGAACGCCCCGAACGGGGTCGACTTGCCGCCTACGCGTGCGAGCGCGCCGTCGAGGATGTCGAGCACCGAGCCGACGACGAAGACGCCGGCGGAGAGCCAGAAGAAGAGGAGCTTCCCGTGGTTCTCGAAGGGGACGAGGACGGCCGCCGCGAGGCAGAGCGAGACGCCGGTCGTCGTGAGGACGTTCGGCGTGACGCGGGTGCGCGCCAGGCTGGTGACCGAGCGGCCGGCCAATGAACGGGCTCCACTCGTGTAGCCATGCTGGACACGGCGGAACTTCGGAGTCTGATTCATCTCCAACATCGCAATCCTGCTATGACCGACTATAGCAGGTTTGCGATGACCGGGCCGACCGCCCGGAGGCGTTCGAAGAGCCGTGGCAGCCACGCCGTGGCGAGCAGCGCGAAGACGGCCACGCCGATTCCGGCGAGCACGTCGAGGAGGTAGTGGTTCGCGGTCGCGACGACGCAGAACCAGACCCACACCGGCCAGAGCACCCAGAGCGCCTTGGCCCAGATCGTGCGGGAGGTGGCGACTAGGAACCAGCCGACGATCAACGCGTCGGCCGCATGGAGGCTCGGCATCGCCGCGTACGAGTTGCCGAAGGACTGCAGCAGCGCGCTCGAATGATTGACGCCGGCGACGAATCCCTTGTCCGGGAACATCCACGGCGGCGCCGTCGGCATCAACCAGAAGCCGACGAGACCGACGATGTTCGCGAGCAGGATCGTGTTGCGGAAGCGCTTGAAGCCGTCGTGCCTGCGGAGGTAGACCCAGAGCAGCGCCAGGCCGATCACCGTGAACTCCGAGTTCCAGTACGTCCAGGCCGTCGCGGTCAGGAGCCACGAGGAGGAGTCGGCGACGCGCTCCACGGTCAGCTCGAAGAGGTGGTGCGTCACGTGGCGCTCGAACGAGATCACGCGCAGGCCGTTGACGACCGCCTTGCCCGGATCGCGGTCGGTGAGGTGCCGCACCGCGAGGTACGTGAAGTAGAACCCCAGCCAGATGACGAGCTGGAACCCGAAGTCCCGCCAGCCGCGGGGAAGCACCCTCCGTCCCAGAGCGACGACCCGCTCCATGCGTCCACTCTAAACCGTGGGGTTACAGGAGGGCCAGCGGTGGTGGCTAACCGCCGATGTAGGACATCTCGACCTTCGGCAACGAAGCCGTTTCCGCGGTGCGGAGCTCGGAGTAGCGGTCGGTCCGGCGTGTCCAGACGGCGCGGAGCTGCTCGGCGAGCTCCTCGTCGGAGGCGCCGAGGCGCAGCGGCGCGCGGAGATCGTGCCCGCGGGCGGCGAACAGGCAGGTGTACAGCTTTCCCTCCGCCGAGATGCGGGCCCGCGAGCAGCCCCCGCAGAAAGGCTTCGTGACCGAGGCGACAACACCGATCTCTCCGGCGCCGTCGAGATAGCGCCAGCGGCGGGCCGTGGCGTCCGGCCGCTCGGCCTCCGCCGGCTCGAGTGGCCAGCGCTCCGAGATGCGGCGCACGATCTCCTCGGCGCTCACGACGTCCTCCAGTCGCCAGCCGTTCGTCGAGCCGACGTCCATGTACTCGATGAAGCGGAGGACGTGCCCGCTGCCGCGGAAGTGCTCCGCGAGCCCGAGCAGGTCGGCGTCGTTCGCGCCGCGCTTGACGACCGCGTTGATCTTCACGGGAAGGCCGGAGGCCGCCGCGGCGTCGATGCCGTCGAGCACCCGCTGCACCGGGAAGTCGACGTCGTTCATGGCGCGGAACGCCTCGTCGTCGAGGGAGTCGAGGCTGACGGTCACGCGGCTCAGCCCCGCGGCCGCGAGCGCTTCCGCCTTCTGGGCGAGGACGGAGCCGTTCGTCGTCAGCGCCAGCTCGAGCCGGCCGCCGTCGGCTGTCTCGATCGTCGAGAGCAGCTCCACGAGGTGCTCGACGTTGCGGCGGACGAGCGGCTCGCCGCCCGTGAGGCGCACGGTGCGCACGCCGAGCGCGGCGAAGATCCCGACGACGCGGGCGATCTCCTCGAACGACAGCAGCTCGCGGCGTTCGAGGAACGCGTAGTCGCGCCCGAAGACCTCCTTCGGCATGCAGTAGACGCAGCGGAAGTTGCAACGATCGGTGATCGAGACGCGAAGGGTCTCGAGCGGGCGGCCGAGGCGGTCCAGGAGCGGCTCCACCCGTCCAGCGTACCCGGCGGTTTGAGACCTGGGACCTCCGGCAACCCGAAACGGAAGCAACGAAAGGAATCGGAGATGACCACTATCGAGCTCTGGACGTTCCACGATCCGGGCTTCGCCGATCGGGACGTCGTCGGCTACTCCGTCGAGGCGGCCGACGGCTCGTTCGGCAAGATCGACGAGGCGAGCTACGAGGCGGGCGCCGGCTATCTCGTCGTCGACACCTCATCCCTGGCGAACCTCGGCTTCGGGAAGCACGCGCTGATCCCGGCCGCCGCGATCGAGCGCGTCGACCACGATGGCAAGACGGTGCACCTCACCCTCACGAAGGGCCAGATCAAGGACGCACCGGAGTACCAGGGATTCGACGACGCGTACCGCGAGCGGGTCGGCGGGTACTACGGGCCGTTCCTGATGGCACCCGGGATGGTGGCTCCGAGCATGGCGCCGGTCGACCGGCGCTGACGGCAGAGGGGAGCGGCGCGTGCCGCTCCCCTCACTCCGCCCAGACCTTCGCCAGCTCGACGAGCGTCGCAGCGGCGAGGCCCATGTCCTCGATACAGATCCACTCGCGCTCGCTGTGCGCGTCGTGGCCGCCGGTGAAGATGTTCGCCGTCGGCAGGCCCATCTCCGTGAGCGCCGACCCGTCGGTGCCTCCGCGGATCGCGGTCTGTTTCGGCTCGAGGCCGACGCGGCGGATCGCCTCCTCGAGGTTCGCGATGATCTCGGGATGCTGGTCGAGCCCGTCGCGCGTGTTCAGGTACTGGATGCGGTCCTCCACCTCGATCGAGCAGCGCGGCTCGGCGGCCGCGACCTCCTCCGCGAGCCCGCGCAGAAAGGCGACGTGCTCGGCGAGGCGATCGTTCTCGAAATCGCGGGCGATGAAGCGCAGCTCGACCTCCGACGAGTCGCCCTCGAGAAACACCGGGTGGACGTATCCCTCGCGTCCCTCCGTCGTCTCGGGCGAGCGGCCGTCGTCCGGGAGCCGGCCGAGGATCTCGCCTGCCAGCTTGATCGCGTTCACGAGCTCTCCCTTCGCCCAGCCGGGATGGATCGAGCGGCCGTGGATGCGCATACGCACCTGCGCGCCGGAGAACGTCTCCGCCTGCAGCTCGCCGGCCGTCGAGCCGTCGACGGTGTAGGCGAGCGCGGCGCCGAAGGTGTCGACGGGGAAGTGGACGACGCCGCGGCCGATCTCCTCGTCCGGGTTGAACGCGACCTTGACCGGGCCGTGCGGGATCTCCGGCTGCGTGGCGAGGTACGCGACCGCGGCCATGATCTCGGCGATCCCGGCCTTGTCGTCGGCCCCGAGCAGCGTCGTCCCGTCGGTCGTGATCAGCTCGTGTCCGACGTGGTTCGCGAGCTCCGGCGACTGCTCGGGTCGGATCGCCTGACCGGAGTCGCCGAGCTGGATCTCGCCGCCGTCGTAGCGGAGACGCTGCGGGGAGACGTTGGCGCCGCTCACCTCACGGGCCGTGTCGACGTGCGCGAACAGCGCGATCGTCGGCGCCGCGTCCTCCACGGTCGCCGGAAGGGTCGCCGTCACGTACCCGTGCTCGTCGATCGCCGCGTCGGCGAGCCCCGCCTGCTGGAGCTCCTCGCGGAGGAGGCGCAGCAGCACGAGCTGCCCGTCCGTGCTCGGGTACGTGTCCGATTCCTCGTCGGACTGAGTGTCGAAGCGGACGTAGCGGAGGAATCGCTCCGCCGCGTCCTCCGCGAGCCGGGCGGCGAGCGTCGTCTCCGTGGACATCGCGCGAGTGTACGTTCGAGGAGTGCGCCTGCGTCTCGCTCAACTCTACGGCGGTCTCGTCCTGTACGGGATCAGCTCCTCGCTGCTCGTTCTCGCGGGTCTCGGGCTCGATCCCTGGGACGTCTTCCACCAGGGGCTGGCGCGGCACACGCCGTTCGCGATCGGGACGTGGGCGATCCTCGTCGGCGTCGCCGTCCTCTTGCTCTGGATCCCGCTGCGGCAGCGGCCGGGGATCGGGACGGTGAGCAACGTCGTCCTCGTCGGGGCGACGATGGATGTCGTGCTCGGGCACGTGCACGCGCCGCACGCGATGGCGGTGCGGGTCGCGTGCCTCGTCACCGGTGTCTTCCTGAACGGCGTCGCGACCGGCGCCTACATCGGCGCGGGACTCGGGCCCGGGCCGCGTGACGGCCTGATGACAGGCCTGGCTGCCCGCGGGCACTCGATCCGCGTCGTTCGCACCGGGCTCGAGGTGACGGTGCTCGTGACCGGCTGGCTCCTCGGAGGCACGGTCGGGGTCGGCACGGTCCTCTACGCGCTGTCGATCGGCCCGCTCGCGCACGTGTTCATCCCGCTTTTCGCACGCGGCAGGCCGACGCCGGAGCACGCGCTGGAGGCCGTATAGCCGCCGTCGGGCTCGCGCTCGCATCGGCGCTCCTCTTCGGCGCGATGAGCGTGGCGTTGCGGATCGCGCTGGACCGCGATCCCGACGTCGCGCTGGGGACGATTGCCACCGCAGGTACCGCGCTCGTGGTCGCCCTCGTCGCTGCCGCTGCTGAGTCGCCGGCGCGCGGCGTGCACGTCTCGGCCGCCTGGCCGTTCCTCCTGGCGGGCCTCCTCTCGCCCGGTGCGGCGCAGATCCTCGTCACGGTCGCGATCCGCGAGTCGGGCTCCTCGCGCGTGTCGATGGTCTTCGGCACCGCGCCGCTCGTCTCGGTGACGATCGCGCTCGTCGTCCTCGGCGAGCCGGCGAGCGCGCCGCTCATCGCCGGCGCGGTGCTCGTCGTGGCCGGAGGAGTGGAGCTCGCCCGCGAGCGCGACCGCCCGGCCCACCTCAACCGGCTCGGCCTCGCCTACGCGTTCGCCGGCGCGACGCTCTTCGCGATCCGCGACAACCTCGTCCGCCATCTCGCCGTCGGCAAGACGGCCGTGCCGCCGGGCGTCGCCGCCACCGCCGCGCTGCTCAGCGGCACGGTGCTGATCGCGATCTGGGCGCGCGAGTGGATCGGGCGGCGCTGGCTCCGCTTCGTGCCCGCCGGCCTGCTCTTCGGCGCCTCCTACGTCTCCCTCTTCGAGGCGTACTACCGCGGGCGCGTCACCGTCGTGGCGCCGCTCGTCGCCATCGAGTCGCTCGTCGGCGTCGCGCTCTCGGCGTTGCTCCTCCGCGAGTCCGAGCTGGTCGGAAGGCGCCTCCTCTTCGGCGCGGGACTGATAGTCGCCGGCGGCGCGCTGATCGGCGCCTACCGCTGAAGACCGGTAGCAGCTACCTTCGCGGAAGCGTCACGAAGTTGCGACCCGGACGTCGCGAGTCCTGCGGCACGTTGCTCGCAGATGCCGTACGTCCATCGAGACGCGTTTGCCGGGATCTTTCACATCTACACGCACTGCGTGTGGGCAGTGCCGCACCTTTTCCGCGACGACGTGGACCGCATCGAGTTCCTCCGTCACCTTGCACGAGTTACGTCGAAGACGGGGTGGACATGCATCTCCTACTGCCTGATGACGAGCCACTATCACCTCATCGTCGGAGTTAGCGACGGCGTGCTTCCTACGGCCATGCACTCCTTGAACCTGTCTTACGCTCGACATCACAATCGGCGACACGGTTTGCGCGGTCACGTTCAGTTTCAGCGGTATGGATCGCGGCGCATCGACGACGGAGGAGACCTTCTCGAGCGGTTCCGCTACGTCGCGAGAAACCCAATGGAGGCGGGCCTGTGCTCGGCTCCCGCTGATTGGGCGTGGAGCAGTTACGCCGGCACGGTCGGGATCGGCGAGCTGTCCTCGTTCGTCGACCCGGCTCCTCTGCTCGCCGCTTGTGCTCGACCCTGGTCGGATCCGCGGGCGCTGCTTCGAGCCTCGGTTGAGAGGTCGTAACAGTTCCGTATCGGTAGCTGCTACCGGTCGTCCGGACCCGTCGCGCTCTCGCGCAGATACCTGCTATAAACAGGCTTAGATTTTCTCACCATAGGAGGCACAGCACAACATGGCGAAAACCATCGGCATCGACCTTGGCACGACGAACTCGTGCATGGCCGTGCTCGAGGGCGGCGAGCCGACCGTCATCCCGAACGCCGAAGGCGGGCGCACGACTCCGTCCGTCGTCGCGTTCACGAAGGACGGACAGCGGCTTGTCGGCGCCCCGGCGCGGCGGCAGCAGGTCACCAACCCGACGAACACGATCTTCTCGATCAAGCGCTTCATGGGGCGCAAGTTCGACGAGGTGACGGAGGAGATGACGATCGTCCCGTACGAGGTCGTCCAGGGCCCGAACGGCGACGTGCGCGTCACGGCGGAGGGCAAGGAGTACGCCCCGCCGGAGATCAGCGCGATGATCCTCCAGAAGCTCAAGCAGGACGCGGAGGCGTATCTCGGCGAGACCGTCACGGACGCCGTCGTCACCGTCCCCGCCTACTTCAACAACGCGCAGCGCGAGGCGACGAAGGACGCCGGCAAGATCGCCGGCCTCAACGTCCTCCGCATCATCAACGAGCCGACCGCGGCCTCGCTCGCGTACGGGCTCGACAAGGAGTCCGACCAGACGATCCTCGTCTTCGACCTCGGCGGCGGCACGTTCGACGTGTCGGTGCTCGAGCTCGGCGACGGCGT